>NZ_JAYKTS010000008.1:0-92594 GCF_037024155.1 Bacillus sp. 2205SS5-2 | reverse complement strand
AAAGAGCACCTTTATGAATACAAACGAAAACATCTAATTGTTGTTTTTCTTCGTTAAATACACAGGTTTCGATATACCATGGTTCTGTAATATGAAAGAGACTATCAATATCTTGGATTTCTACCTTCATTCCGAATCACCTACTATTTTAGTAACCAGTATGGACAGGGGTAAATCATTTTAAACAGCGAAGAAGCCTTTTTTTATAGAAATGATCTAAGCCACCAATTAGTGATTGTTTGCCGCCTTAGGGTGAGCCACTTCGCATGTCGGTATTTTTTCTATTCATCTAAGCGCTTTTAATAAGATTATTTTCGCAAAGTTTGTTGCTTTTCGGATCCGTCTGTTTTTGATGGAAAACAACAGCAAAATGGAAGATTTAGTAAAAAACAATTGAAGTAGCCACGATGTATACGAAAATACCCTTTAATAATGGGGAAATATATGGAGATCACTGCTGTCCACTATATTGTGATTATTTGTCGCAACTATGAAAAATCTAAACACTTCTATACGGGTATACTAGGACTAGAGCCCATTCGAGAAGTTTATCGAGAAGAATGTAATTCCTATAAATTAGACTTGGCTCTTGAGGGTACATATGTAATAGAATTATTTTCTTTTAAGGCTCTTTTCGCAAAGTTTGTTGCTTTTCGAATCAGTTGATCATCTATGATATAGCTTTGTTTCGGGCATCATTTCGTCTGTTTTTGATGGAATTCAACAGTGGTATGGGTGATTTAATCAAAAATCAGATGAAATAGCCACAATGTATACGAAAAGAGCCTTTGGAAAAGAGCACGAAGTCATACAAGTCAAGGGATTCCTTCTTATTCGAAAAGCCACAATCTTTGCGAAAACAGCCTCTTTTAAAGAAGCACCTAATCGGCCTAGTTATCCTGAGGCTGCAGGGCTCAGACATCTTGCTTTTGCTTTAGAGGATATCGTTGAAGCAGTGAGGGACTTGACTTCAAAAGGAATTGAAGTAGAAAAGATTCGTGTCGATCCCTACACGTCAAAAAGGTACACGTTTTTTGCTGATTCCGATGGGCTCCCGATTGAATTATATGAAAAATAATATAGTGTGAAGCCTCTAGCACTAAAATGTGCTAAAATAGGATTCGGTTAAGACCTATATAAAATTATACATAAAGGAGAATTTTTATGGAGAAAACACTTATTTTCGGACATAAAAATCCAGATACCGATACGATTACATCTGCGATTGTTTATGCAGATTTAAAAACACAGTTAGGCATGGATGTAGAGCCTATTCGACTTGGTGAAGTTAATGGTGAAACGGAATATGCGCTTCATTATTTCGGAGTGAACGCGCCTCGTCTAGTGACTGAAGTGGCAGCAGAAGCGAGCACCGTTATTTTAGTCGACCATAATGAGCGTCAACAAAGTGCTGACGATATTGACGACGTTCGTGTGTTAGAGGTTATTGATCACCATCGCATTGCGAATTTCGAAACGAGTGACCCGCTTTACTACCGTGCAGAGCCCGTTGGTTGTACGGCGACGATTTTAAATAAATTGTATAAAGAAAAGGGCAAACCAGTTTCTAAAGAAATGGCAGGGCTAATGGTATCGGCAATTATTTCTGATACGCTTTTGCTAAAATCGCCTACATGTACTGTGGAAGACGCCGAAGCAGCTAAAGAGCTCGCGCAAATGGCTGGTATTGAACTTGAGAGCTATGGTCTCGAAATGTTGAAAGCTGGAGCAGATATGAGCAAGAAAACAATTGCAGAGCTCGTTTCTTTAGATGCGAAAGAATTTCAAATGGGTGAAAGTAAAGTAGAAATCGCTCAAGTTAATGTTGTAGATGCGATGGATGTGTTAGGTCGTCAAGCTGATCTAGAAATGGCGCTTTCGACGCTAATTGCTGATAAAGAACTAGATTTATTTGTATTTGTAGTGACAAATATTTTAACAAATGATTCTGTTGCTCTTGCGTTAGGATCCAAAGCAAGCGCAGTGGAAGAAGCGTATGGTGTGAAGCTTGATAATCATACGGCTGTACTGAAAGGTGTCGTCTCTCGTAAAAAGCAAGTGGTGCCTGTTTTAACGAATATCTTGAGTGAATAATGCTGCTCAGTCTCTATACTTGCAATCAAAAACCGGAAGCTAAATAAAGGCTTCCGGTTTTTGATTGTGTTGCTATGTAGTCTCTTCATTTTTCGGAAAAGACATTGAGAGGGTCTGATACTTCTTGGAATCAGGCCCAAATGAGAAAGATTAGTGTCTCTCTTTATTGGTGGTGCGGCTGATGACTTTTAAAAGTAGATGTTTTTCTTCGTACGTCAACATTTGCCAACTACCTGCTTTGATTCTCATTTTTTCGCCCACTCCTTTAATTAGAATTCGGAAAATCTAGGTGGAATGATTTCAAAGGTGGTCCCGTATATTATTTTAACTATCATTACCTCTATTTTTAAGAAAGAAAACAACCAATATTCCCACAAGTTTAGACGGAAGTTCCTACAGACTTTAGTCTATTTTGTAAGTGTTAAGAAAATAGTGGGGAAAGAGTCACTATTTCCGGGGAGATATTAAGTGGATTCTGTCTATATATGCAAATAAAAAAACTGTGAAAAATCACAGTTTTTTGTTTTAAAGGTTTTTTATTGTAAAAATTTACTCGTCTTCTCCAATAATTCGTACTTCGCGCTCGAGGTCAACGTCAAATTTTTCTTTAACGGTTTTCTGAACATGTTCAATCAAGGAAATGTATTCGGTTGCCGTAGCTTCGTTTTTATTGACGATAAAGCCCGCATGCTTTGTCGATACTTCAGCTCCGCCAATACTTTTTCCTTGGAGTTCACTATCTTGAATGAGTTTTCCAGCAAAATAGCCTGGAGGTCGTTTAAAGACTGATCCACAAGAAGGATATTCAAGTGGCTGTTTCGATTCTCGTTTAAATGTGAGGTCATCCATGATGGCTTTAATGTCTTCATATTTTCCTGGTTTTAAGCGGAAGGTAGCTTCTAAGACAATGTCGCCTTTTTCAGGAATATTACTATGGCGATAATCTAATTCAAGATCTTTGGCTGTGCGTTTAACCAACTCGCCATTTGAATCAACAACATAGGCATAATCAAGACAATCCTTAATTTCACCTCCGTAGGCTCCAGCGTTCATAAACAAAGCGCCTCCAACTGTTCCAGGAATGCCACAAGCAAATTCTAAGCCGGATAAGTTATGCTGTAGTGCAAAGCGGGAGGCATCAATGATAGCAGCCCCGCTTTGAACAGTTAACTGTGAGTCCTTTACCATCGTATTTTTCAGCTCTTTTAATAGAAGGATAACTCCACGTATTCCACCATCTTTTACAATCAGATTGGACCCATTTCCAAGAAGAGTTAAAGGTATACCTTCTTTATTTGTAAGCTTCACGATGTTTTGAACCTCTTCATATGTTTGTGGAAGAACAATAAAGTCAGCTTTTCCTCCGAGTTTTGTATACGTATGGTTTCTTAAAAGCTCATCACAAAGAATTCGATCTTCATTCAATATCGATATCAAGTTATTATAAACATTCATAATCATCATTCCTATAAATATTAAATTTTTTATTAAGTTATTTACCTTATGTTGAGTATTATAGCATAAACACACCATTCCACTATAGAGAGAAGGACAGGAGATTTTGCATTTGAAAAAACGCTTAATTTTGAAGTTCATCCCAAACAAATAGCAGAGGCTGATGGAATTGGGCTTATGATAGCATATGTTGTCATTGAAAAAAAGTACAGTATTTTCTATTTCAACAACATCGCTTTTTGATATGTACCTTAAGGAAGTAAAGTCGAGTCTAATAGTACGTATTTTTTAAAGGGGATTTTGAAATAAACAATTATTATCTCATTTGCTAAACGTAGACAAACGATATAGAAGGTTTCATGAACCATATTATTTAGAAATAGAAGCTTCATGTAAATCTCAGGAATACATAAGCGAGATCAAGAAAGTTGATGTAGAATCTACTAATATTCAGACTATCTGTTATTTTCTACTTAGGCGAAGGAAATAAAATAGAAAAAGATAGAGTTGTGCAATTAATCTCTTAAACTACCTTTTAATCTAGCACATATTCAATAGTATTCTCATATAATGTATGAAATAATTTATGGAGGTTATAAGTATGAGTTCATACAATTTTGTGTATGTAGATGATTTTACCGGGAACACAGATCAGTCGAAAATACAAGCTGCTATTGATTTTTCGAACACTTCTCAACAAAAAGACGTTCTGCTGTCAGGTAGGAATTATGTATTAACCGGAGGAATAATAATCAAAAATGGTGTTAAACTTCATTTTAGCTATGGAACAAAGTTTATTATCTATGGTAACTTTCGTGTCGTGACTTTAGAACGAGGTGCTTCGATGAAGGGAGCATATATCGCTATTGACTCAACGAGTTTTAATTCTGAAGTAATTTATCTGGACGGTAAATATAAATATTATAATTCATGGTTTAGAACTAAAATTGAAAACTTAATAATCAATAACTGGACGGGAAACAATAAAGGGATAGGTATAGAATATTATGCAAATGGACAAGGTCATGAAATATCATTCGTAGATGCAGATAATGTGAAACTTATCGGGCTAAATACAGCAATCAAGATGACAGCAATTCAGCCAGATAGTGGATATAGCTGGATAAATGCCAATCGATTTTTAGACGTTACAATTGATGACTGTGTTCATGGTGTCATCATGGATTCAAGTGAAACTATTCCAAATGAATGTAGTGGAAATATTTTTTCAAACATGCAGATACAGCCTTCTACAAAGACAAAGAGCCTCTTTAAGGTATCTGGACAATATAATTCTTTCAATGGAACGGCTTGGGACCTAAGTCTTATCCCTAACAGTTTTACTCCGGTTGAATTAACTCAAAATAGTGCCTATACAAAATTTGATGTCAGCGCCATTCCAAATGGGGATATTTTAGATAATGGTACTGACAATCAAATTAGTTCCTAGTTTTTTGTGAGGATCTTTAGTCTCAAAAAGTAAAGGTAGGATTGATGGTTTCAGCGATTATATCTGATACGCTCTTGCTTAAAATCACCTACAAAAACTTTGGAAGAGGCGTATGGTGTAAAAGTTTGATAATCATATGGCTAAATTGAAAGGTACCGTCTCTTGTAATAGCAGATGGTGCCTGTTTTACGATTATCTAAAATAAATAGCCATTAATAATGAACAATACATATGACAAAAACTTTGTATCTGAGCTTCATGTACAAAAGAGGAATCTTCAGGGCTGTCACATCCAGAATCCTGTACAGGGTATTGTTAAATAAAATCCATGAAAAAGAAATAAACCTGATTGTATGGTTATCTTCCATTATTGGCTAGAGATTTGAACAATTCAAATATAATTTAGTACACAGAAGCAGATTTTGCTGAGAAGAGAAGTAGCATCCAAGAGATACTATAATCTTTCAATACATTAATCAATTTCATAATACCTATATATAGTCATTTGGATTCAACATATAGTTGAATTAAATCGCCTGCAACATATGTTGGGATGATATAGCTAGTTAATGACATTATGAAATTGCCTCACATAGTAATTATTTAGAAATTGTAGTGGAAAATTACTATTTCATTCGTTATAATGAACAGTATATAAATATTTAGTGTCAGATTCTATAGATATATTTGTTGAGATTATATTGTTTTTAAAAGTGAATAGTCTTACTGTGGAATATCGATTGTAACGAACTGTTAAGGGAAGAAATTAATTTAAATTCTCCTTATGGTCATTGAATATGACTTAAATTAATTTGGCTATTTTCGCAAAGTTTGTTGCTTTTCGAACCAGTCTGTAAACGGTGATATAGCTTTGTTTCGGGCATCATTTCGTTTATTTTTGATGGAAATCCACAGTGAAATGGGCGATTTAATCAAAAATCAGATGAAATAGTCACAATGTATACGAAAAGATCCATTAATTAACATTTGATTCCAAAATGTGAGCAGAGGTGAGAGGGGAGGGGCATCTTAAGATAAGCTTATAATGAGTGTAATTTTCATCTGAAAAGATTAAACTTTTTTCAAGCGAAGGGAATTAGGAGCAAAAATTCCACTTCAATTTATTGATTGTTATTATTCTCGTAAAACTTTTACAAATCCACTCATCTAATAGTTTAATTAACACAAAAATCCTTAATTTAAGATCAATAGGAGTTTATATAAACCGTAGTAGTATTAGTGTTGAAGGGAGGAAAATTACGATCAATTTAAGATTCAAGCAGCAATAGATTTTCCAGGGAAATTTCAACAACATATTGCATCCTAATGGCGTTAAATAGTTTTTCTGAAATTGCTTAGTGTGGGGCCACAGTAAGCAGGGAGTATTTTGCTAATAAACCTCAACTTTTTACTCCGAAGATTGATATTTAGTTAGATAATTTATATAGAGATGAAGAATTTCTCATTGGGAATACGACCCTTGATAAGTATTTTGTTCTTTATTTAGAATTTAAAATACACTATAAAATACTATTAACGTTTGATTATTAGAGATTATTATTTTGTGAAACGAATAGTAATATTTGTAATTATAGTTAAAAAATAGTAAATTTGTTCTTAATAAAGAATGAGCTTGAAGAGAAGCTTTGAATTGAATATAGGAGGAATGGAAATGGATGGGAAAACAGATATAAAAACACTTTTCAGAATTCTGTTAAGGCGAAAAATTACGTTAGTGTTAACGACCGTTCTCTTCATGGCTATATCTATTTTAGTTTCATTGTTTGTAATTAAACCCACCTATGAATCGACGGAGTACATCTTAGTGGGTCCACTGCAAGCAAACGGCGAATATCAGGAAGAAATTGAAATTAATCGTTTGCTTGCATCGACTGTTGACTTAATCAATAGTCCCCTAGTTCTAAAAACTGTTCAAAACCAGTTGAACATTAAAGAAGTAGAAGAAATCGAAGGGATTGTAAATGTGAACTCCAATCGGAATTCACAAATCATTACCATCTCAGCTAGACATCATGAAGCAGAATTTGTACAAACACTTACCCGTTCTTATGCTTTAACTTCTATAGAGAAAATGAATAATTTATTAGGTGTGGAAAGTTTGCAAATACTTAACGGTTCGGATGGAGTCTCGTTGAAGAAGTTAGGTAGTCCATTCTTAAACATGGCAATCGGTTGCTTTATTGGTTTATTCTTTGGAATTAGTTTAGCGATGTTACGTGAACATTTTGATGATTCTATTAAATCGATTGAGGAAATTGAGACAGTGTGTAGTGTTCCAATTATAGGAGAGCTTTCTATAAATCCTAAACAAAGAAGGAATGGAAAAAGATGGAACAAAAGGTGGAGAGCTGCAAACAAGAATATTAAAGTAAGAAAGAGAGGGGAAATAGGTGCTTAGAACGATAAGAAAAACTAAATATATCGCTAAGCTAGATGAAGGGTCGAAGAGTACGGAACAAATTCGAATGGTTAGAGGAAGGCTGGATTCTATTGTGAGAGATCAAAATAGTGTTCTCCTGGTTACCTCTCCAAGTATAGTAGGAGAAACAGCAGAAATTTCATTCAATCTTGCACTTTCCTATACGGAACAAGGATTTAGTGTTCTCCTCGTTGACGCAAGTTTTAGAGACCCTATACTCCATGATTGGTTTGAAGTTTCTTTAAATGCTAGTTATAGGAACTTTCTTAATGGGGAAAAAATAGGACTTTATGCAGGGAGAACAAACATTTCAAACTTGTCTTTTTTGTCATTTGGCGAATATCAGTCTTCTCACCCACTTTGGAGTAAAGATCTCGAGCAATCAATAGAGGAGTTAAAAAAGGACTATGAATATATTATTATTCTTGCACCCCCTTTTCAACAGTCGTCTGATACACAGATGATTTCACAATACTGTGATGGGGTGATCTTAGTGGTCAAGGAATGCAAAGAGAAAATTCAAGAACTCAAAAAAACTATCCGGCATTTAGAGCATATTAGTGCTCCACTGAAAGGCATAATTTATCAGAATAAATAGGGCGGGGTAAAATGAAATCAGGACACGGTCGAAACTCTGTAGCTACAAATATTATTCACTTACTTTATAGTACCGCATTTTCTAGTGTATTAAATGCTACCGCATTAATCGTGTTAGCTTCATATTTAGATGCTCATTATTATGGATTGTTTAGTGTGGCACTTGCAATGGCGCTAATCATGGCATTTTTCACGGACATAGGTTTAAGTGATATTGCATTAAGAGAGGGTTCAAAAATAGATGCGAATATTTCCGATATACTTTCCTCTTATATCAGGCTAAGGTTTTGGTTGGTTCTAGTAACGTTATGTATTGGTTTTCTCGTCATATATTTTACTTATCAAGATCAAATGGATCTCTTAGTTGCTAGTTTTTGTTTAATAACACCAATGGTAATTGGAGTAACTCTGCAAAGCTTTGGAGTTACCTATTTCCAGCTAATAGAAAAGATGCAATACATGGGGTTAATTCGGATAATATCTGCAGTTTTACTTTTTGTCAGTATTTCAATTGGTATGTTGCTGTCTTTATCTCCTATTATTCTTACCACTCTCTACGGAATGTCCTATTTAATAGGTGGTATTTTCGCTGCAATTCTAGTCTTGAGACAAATTAAGATCTCACTTAAAAGCAAATTTCATAAGGGGTTGTACCATAAACTGGGATCTTTTACTTTAGGGGGTTTACTATTTGTCATCATACCTCAAATGGGTCCGTTACTATTAGAAAAAACAGTCACTCTCGTTGAAGTTGGTTTGTTTGCTGTAGCCTACCGAATCCCTCAAGCGTTGCAAAAACTACCGTTTATTGTTGCAGGCGCCTATTATCCTGTTTTGTTCCGATATTATAATCAAAAAAAATACGATGATCATCTTGATATTCATATTAAACAAGTGAAAATAATGTCGGTACTTGGAATGGTTATGCTTTTACCCCTCTACTATTTCTCGGAAAGCATTATTCGGATTTTGTTTGGAGAAGAATGGATATCCGCTACTATACCTTTGAAAATACTATCGCTTATGTTATTGCTACAGGCTGTCAATATAGCTCTAGCAGATGGTCTAACAAGTATTTCTCGTCAAAACTCACGAACGATTATTCAAGTAATAGCAGTAATTGTTGGAATTGGACTATACCTACCATTCAGTGCGTATTGGGGGGTTACTGGAGCTGCAATAGCTGGTGTATCTGTTGAAGTAGTAATGCTAATTGGATTTTGGGGATGTCTACCATCCAAAATAGAAATGGCGAAAAAAGCGTTAATTCCATATGTGAGTAGCATGTTCGGTAGTTTGCTAGTTTTTGAGCTGATTTTCAAAAATTATCTATGGGTAGGTTTAATTGGCAATTTGGTGTTTGTTGGGATTATTCTTTATTTAGATAAGGCTGCTTTCGCAAAGTTTGTTTCTTTTCGAATCAGGTTACAATCTATGATATAGCTGGATCAAGAAAAGCGGAAGTGGCTCGCCCTGAGGCGGCAGGCAAATGACAGAACACGCAGTGAAGCCTGCTTCACGTAGTGGGCTGGCATTTGACCCGAGCCTCAGAGCCACAGAAGCTGGATCAAGAAAAGCGGAAGTGGCTGCCCAGGGACGGCAGGCAGGCATCTGTCAGAACACGAAGTGAAGCCTGATTCACGTAGTGGGATGGATCATTTAGTCAAAAATCAGATGAAATAACCAAAATGTATACGAAAAAAGCCTTAGATAAAGAAATGAGAAAGGAACTGTTCAAGGAGAGCAAGTGGAATAAGGTGAGCCAAATAAACAAAGAGGAGGAGCAGTATGGAAGGTAATCATTCTTCACAATCTAATCGTATGCGCATATTTTTATTGTTTTTTTCAGTAACACTTGCCAACTTTTACTTTTACATTGGATTTGCAGTCAAACCCTATATGCTATTCTCGCTGTTATTCGTACTCATTCATTTAACCAAGTTCTACTTTCACCGCTTGCAAATCTTTGAGGTTGGTATGTTGTTATTTTATTTATCCTACATGTATACAGGTACATTTGCGCTGTATCCTTCCGCAAGTCTACGAATCATTTTTGGAATAATTATATACATCACCTGCTACTTTATTATGAAGGTAATGATTGGTGATGCAGATGATAAAGATATTGATAAAGCAATTGGTGATGTTGGTATTGTCTTTAATGCAAGTAGTTTAATATTATACGTCCTTGGACTTCAGGCCTTTCAGTTTCTTTTTGAAGGCGATGGTATTTCTAAGTTTGGTGTTCTAATGGATCGTAATTATCCAAGGTTAATAGGGTTATTACAAGACCCAAATTTTTTTATTTTCTATAATACTATTTTTATTAGCTATTTTCTTTGTAATAGTAATACTTTAAAAAATAAAGTTGGTTTACTTCTTTCTTTATTGACAACCTTCCTAACCTTTTCAAGGGGTGGGTTGCTCGCGGTGATAAGTATTTTCCTTGTATTCATGCTTATGAATAATTTAGCTAAAAACATAAAATTTCTTATTACAGGATTACTGACTTTTAGTTGTATAGCCTATATATCTGTAGTCATGCTGAAATTTGATGCTATTGGCATATTAAATTCACGTGTACAAGATTTTTCGAGCGATGGTGGAAGTGGAAGGTTCACTCTATGGGCAAGAGCGTGGGATTATTTTGAAGGTCATATATTAGTAGGCCTAGGTGCATTTAACTTTTCAAGTTACAATTTCTATAATTTTGGAGACACTCAAACGGTACATAATACTTATTTAGATATCCTCTCAGAATCTGGACTAATAGGTATTACTAGCTTCTGTTTCTTTCTTCTGTTAGTAATCTATCAGCTTTTTAAACACAATATTCATCGTGAAAAGCCTTATCTATTTATTACTTTTATCGCATATCTTCTCCAATTTGCCTCTTTGTCGGTTATTATAAACGATATGTTTTTTCTATATATGGCAATATTGGCAACCTATTTACATAAACTTCAATTTTCTCAAAATCGTTATACGAGAAGATACCCAAAACCAATATTAAAACCATTAATATATTCACGATAGAAAGGGTGGGGGAAATGAATGTCCTTTTACTAACCGATAAGCTAATTACCGGAGGAGCAGAATATTATTTTTGTAAATTAGAAAATGATTTACAATCTCCGGATATAACTTTCTTTTCTGCCGCTGCGGGAGGAGAATTGATAACTAGACTGAAACATAGTGATCGGTATATTCCTATTACTAGACAACAGCATCTAAAAAACCTCCGTCAGCTTCGAAAGAGAATCATAGATCACGAAATTGATTTAATTCATGCCAATAGTCTTAGGATGGTCTTGTATTCCATTATGCTAAAAAAACTCCTTAATCGGCCTTTAAAATTAATCTATACGAAGCACAATGTGACGTATTTGGAAAAAAAGAAACCACTAATTTTTCGACGTTTATTAAAAAATTATGTTGATAAAATTATTACTGTGAGTAATTTTGAGAAACATAATTTAACTTCATTAGGAATACCGCCAGAACAGATAGAAACGATATACAATGGCGTAGATTTGAAGCGTTTTAAATTCAAGTCAAAACAAGAGAAAAGTGTAAAAAAAGTGGGTATTCTTGCACGACTTTCTGTTGAGAAAAACCATCGTCTTTTTTTAGAAATTGCAAAAGAATGTGAAAAAAATCCATTACTTCAATTTTATATTGCAGGAGATGGACCTGAAGAAGAATCGATAGTATCCATGATTTCACAATTAAATTTATTTGATAAAGTGAAA
Organism: Bacillus sp. 2205SS5-2; assembly: GCF_037024155.1. NCBI lineage: Bacteria > Bacillati > Bacillota > Bacilli > Caryophanales > Bacillaceae > Bacillus > Bacillus spongicola. The sequence goes on along the minus strand of NZ_JAYKTS010000008.1, from coordinate 80,806 downwards.
TTGGTCGGAAGGGTCAATCAACCAGAAAAATTTATTAGTGAGATGGATATCCTTCTCTTAACGTCACATCTTGAAGTGTTTCCAATGGTCATAATCGAAGCAATGGCGGTGGGAACGCTGATTATATCCATAGATAGAGGAGGGATCGGTGAGGCAATTGTCGACGGAGAAACAGGTTTTTTAATCGCCAATCCAGAAGCTTCTCTCTTTTCAAAAAGAATCCATTCACTTGCCTTAGATTCACAGGTTAATCATAGAATTATCCACGAAGCAAGAGCCAAAGCCGAAAGTGAGTACTCAGCAGAACAAATGGTGGACAAGACGCTACAACAATATTTGATTTATCAATCTGAAAAGAGTTTGTGTTAACTATGGTTAAAGGCAATGAAATTGGCTTTGGTCTTATCCATGATGGAGATGAATTAACCCTGTGGGAACAAAAAGTATTGAAAAAGCTAGTGGTTATTGAAGGAGTGGGACTACGGTTTATTATCTTGAAAAAACGGAATATTCAATTTTTTAAGAAGATAAAAGATAGTCTGCTAAAAGAAAAATTAAGTTCGACACAGATTATCTTTGTTACTAGTGAGTTGCAAACGTTTCTCACTGATAAAGACAAAAAACAACTGGATACAACCTCTTTAGACTTTTTGCTTTATTTAGGTAACGAGGGTGTGAATAGTGAATTTAATAAATTTGCAAAGCATGGGGTTTGGCAATTTCATTTTGGAAATCCTCAAGAAAGTGATTCCCCTTGGGCACTTTTACAGAGCTTCAGTAAAGGGCACTTAGTAACACCAGCAATTCTTTATAGAATAAAATACAGAGAAAACAAAAGGGAAATTATCATGAAGGGACATTTGCCTTCTATTCCTTATTCCTACAATAAGCATAGGAAGCACTTGAAATCAGCAGTATCTTCTTGGCCAGCACAGATGTGTAACAGACTTCTTGGTGGAGACAATCTAGAGATAGACTCCGAGATCAGAATAGTTGAAAGAAGTAAGTCGCATGCCCATATCCATTGGTCGTTTGTTTTAACGACAATTAAGCAATCTTTCAAACGAGTGATCGACAAATTATTTTTATATGAAAACTGGAGTATTGGGATTGTCAAACAACCGATCTATACATTCTTAGAAAATAACACACCGAAGATTGAATGGCTCTCCTTAAAGAAAAATTCCTATATTGCAGATCCTTTTGGATATTTAAATGACGAAGGCGAAGTCGAGATATTAGCTGAAGAAGTAGACATGGTTGGGTCGAAAGGGTATATCAAATCCTTTTTACTAAACAAAGATGCAAAGATCACTAGTTCACAAGCAGTTATTAAGCAACGAGAACATATGTCCTACCCATATCTTGTGAAGGAAGCAGGGAAGACCTATTGTATCCCGGAAACATCTGAAGCAAATGAAGTAGTAATTTACCAACTTGAAAACAAATCATGGAAGAAAAAAGCTGTGTTACTAGAGGGAGTGAAGGCCATTGACTCAACGGTAATTAAGCATGCGGGTTATTGGTGGTTATTTTGTACCATTAGTAATGAAACAACGAAAAGTGAGCATAGTGAATTACATCTATACTACTCGGAAGATTTGTTTGAGGGGTGGACATCACATGTTCAAAATCCAGTTAAAATAAATATTGGTTCTAGTCGTCCGGCAGGTACACTTTTCATTCACGAGAATACTCTCTACCGACCTGCGCAGGATTGTTCTATCTCTTACGGCGAACAAATTATCGTTAATCAAATTATTACTTTATCAACAACGTCTTTTAAAGAACAGGAATTTACTCGGGTTATAGCCGATCAAACTAGTCCTTACCCTCATGGAATTCACACGATATCAGCAATAGGTGAGTGGACGTTAGTTGATGGTAAGCGGTCAAGTCATTCTTTCTATAATTGTATTCCTAAACTATCTAAACTATTGAAATTAATGACGGTCAGACGAATTGAGCAAAATCAGCAATTGAAAGTAGTTACAAGAAATATCGACAGAAAGGAAATTGATGGATGAAGCGGATAGTAGATACTCTTGTAAGCGCCTTACTTCTTCTTATTACATCACCAATTTGGCTTACAGCTGCACTATTAGTCAGCATTAGTATGGGAAGACCGATTCTTTTTAAACAGGTAAGGGTTGGGAAAGATGAAGAGCTATTTAACATCTATAAATTTAGAACTATGAATGAAGAGGTTGATAATAAAGGACGTTTGTTAATGGATGAACAACGATTGACCAAATTAGGTGGGTTTCTACGTTCCTACAGTATTGATGAGTTGCCTCAATTAGTGAATATTATCAAAGGTGATATGAGTCTTGTTGGTCCAAGACCACTGTTGCCAAGATATCTTCCATATTATACAGAAAAAGAACAAATTCGACATTCTGTGAGGCCTGGGATTACTGGGCTTGCCCAAATCAACGGACGTAACACAATTGGATGGAATCAAAGACTAGCATTTGATTCCTTTTATGTAGAAAATTATTCAATGGGTCTTGATTTGAAGATACTCTTCCAAACAGTAAAAATGATTGGAAATAAAAAGGATATTCAGGTTGTGACTACAATCCAGATGGTAGATCTTGATCAGGAACGCAAAGAAAAAAGTGTTTTACAGGAGGGATAGCTTGGAAATTGCCATAAAACCTTTAAAAAACGAAAATATAGACAAAATACCAAGCTTAATTTCCATGGGATTGGAGCCGTTCATCTTCAATAGAACTATTTATAGTTGTCATGGGTACGATGAATATATAAAAAAACAGCTAAATGAAGAGAGTGAGGAAGTTAGGTGGTTTGGAGTTTATCACCGAACAAAGGGTTTAATTGGATGTTCGGAATGGAGATTACTTGATGATTCTCTTTTATTAAATAATCTATTTGTTCATCCGGAATTTCGTGGACTTCAAATTGGAACAAAGCTGTTATTTGAGCAGGGGGTCGATTTAGCGGTATTTCATAAGAAAAAAAGGATTATTCTAGATGTGTTTGACCACAATTCAGTCGCGAAGGGATGGTACCAATCCATAGGTTTTAGAGTTATTAAATCAAAATTTTGGTATCAAATTCCATTTCCGGATGTAGGAGGTAGCGGAGAAAAAACGATTCTTATGTTAAATGAAGAAGAAGCAAAGAGAACTCATCAAAAATTTGGTTTTTCAATGTTGAAATGGAAAACAGAAAATGGAATAGCCTCAATCGGGAGAATAAAACACACACTTTACCGAATAGTGACTCCGATGGGTCTCGAAGATTTGTCACTATTATATGAAATGAAGCGTTATGATGATAATCGGCAAATTCTTTTGATAACAGAACAAACACAGCCGTATGACATACTTTGTACAAATGACCGAATGGAGATATCGGTAGAAGAACTTAGAGAAAGTGAGGAAAGAATGTTAGCGAAAAGGGGGAGTATTCATGAAAAATTATCAAACGTATGATCTTTCTCAACAAGACCAATGGAATTATTACTTCAATAGGCTAGAAGACAAAGACATTTACTTTTCTCCAAAATATTGCGAATTGTATGAAAGGAACGGGGATGGAAAAGCGATTCTTTTTATTTATCACGAACAAGAAAATTTTGTCTATTATCCATTTTTTATTCGTTCCTTAAAGGATCTCCCAGAATCAATCAACCCGTCCTCTGGAGAAGAGTTTTTTGACATCACAACCCCATATGGTTATGGAGGACCCAACCCCAATCTCAAGGGATGTGAAGATGAAAAGGGATTTCTACATCGATTTCATGATGTGTTTCATCAGTATTGCGTGGAGAATAACATCATAACAGAATTTATTCGTTTTCATCCATTATTACAAAATCAAAAGTATTTTGATGAGTCATTTATTCATTATAGTCGGAATACAGTTTACATCGATACCTCTATAGATAAAGAAGAAATTTGGGAGAATTATCATTCTACACATCGCAATCGCATAAGAAAATCGCTAAAAAATAACTTTAAGATTAGACATCGGTCTTTAAAGGAACATAAAGATTTCAGGCGTCTTTATTATTCTACAATGAACAAAAATAATGCGTTAGATTATTATTATTTTTCTGAACAATATTTAAACAATATCGAAGATTTGTTAGAAGACAATGTCTATTTAGTTGAAGTTCTATTAGAAGGTGAGGTAGTAGTCTCCAGCTATTTTCTTCAATTTGGATCTTATTTTCATTATCATTTACTTGGCTCGGATGAAAAATATTTAAATTATCTACCAGGCCATTTCTTAATTCACTATATGTCGATATGGGCAAAAGACAAGGGGGCAAAATATTTCCATTTAGGTGGTGGCTATTCCTCGGAAGACTTGCTTCTACGTTTTAAAAAAAGGTTTAACAAAACTGGACAAATCCCATTCTTTGTAGGGAAGAGGATTCACTGTGAAGAAAAATATGTTGAACTCACTAAAGAAATTTTGCATCAAGAGGATAGTTACTTTCCGATGTATCGTCATCCAAAGTTGTTTACAAAAGAAGTGGAGGTCAATTCGTAATTTACCAAACTATTAAAGAAGAGGTGAACGTGAATGATTTTGACAGAAAAGAAAATCTATCTTTCAGCTCCTCATATGACAGGAAACGAGCGAAAATATATTGACCAAGCGTTTGATACGAATTGGGTTGCTCCTCTAGGTCCTAACGTAGATGAATTTGAAAAATGTGTCGCCAAATACGTTGGGGTTGATCATGCATTAGCTTTAAATTCCGGAACAGCAGCCATTCACTTAGCACTAAAACTTTGTAATGTCGCACCAGGCGATATAGTCTTCTGTTCAACTCTGACCTTTGTCGCAAGTGTAAATCCCATTTTATATGAAAAGGGAATTCCCGTATTAATCGATTCAGATGAAGAAACGTGGAATATGAGCCCGAAAGCATTGAAAAAAGCATTTATTGAAGCAGTCAAAAATCATAAACTGCCCAAAGCTGTCATTGTAGTAAACCTTTATGGTCATAGTGCAAACATGGATGAAATTATTGCTCTTTGTAATCAGTATGATGTGCCGATTATCGAAGACGCAGCTGAATCGCTGGGCGCAGAATATAAGGGAAGAAAGAGTGGAACGTTTGGAAAGTACGGAATCTATTCATTTAATGGAAATAAAATCATAACAACTTCAGGTGGTGGAATGCTCGTTTCAAATGATAAGGAAGCAATGGAAAGAGCGAAATTTTTAGCCACACAGGCTAAGGATCCTGCGCTCCACTATCAGCATAGTCAAATAGGATATAATTATCGAATGAGTAATATTTTAGCAGGTATTGGAAGATCACAAATGGAAGTAATCGAAGAAAGAGTGGAAGCAAAACGGTGGATTTTTTGTCGATATGAACAAGAATTAGGTGAGATAAAAGGGATTAACATGATGAAAGAATCTCCAGATGTAAAACATAATCGGTGGTTAACAAGCATGACTATTGATACAGATTTGTTGGGTATTACACCAAGGGCTCTTATTGAATTTCTAAAAGAAGAGAATATTGAATCGCGTCCCATCTGGAAACCATTACATCTTCAACCACTCCTAGAGCAATGCGCATTTTTCCCTCATGATGAGAAGGGGAGTATTTCAGAAAAACTATTTCAAACAGGAATCTGTCTTCCGTCAGGGACAAATATGGATGAGCTAGATATAACTAGGGTAATAGCATGTATAAAACGATTTATCTCCCTGAATAAAGAAGAAGAGAGAGAGTTATTTTTAATGCCTTGATGTTCTATATAAAGAATTATTACATTTTATAAAGAATTTAATTGTGTATCGCAACCACTCACTTTTGATAGTAGAAATTCAGGAAAGGAGTTGTTAATTTTGAGTAAAACCAATCGTCTTTGGTCTTTAGTAGCAATTGATACACTAATTATCTTCATATCGATCTATTTGAGTACACTGTTGTTATTCCCAAATTCACCGATTTTCACTCTATCATTATTTATTCTATCTGGATTGTTGGTTCTTTCACATCTTATTCTGGCAACCTTTTATAAACTGTATAAGCGTGCCTGGGAATATGCCAGTTTAGATGAAATACTTATTATTATTAAGTCGGTTAGTCTTTCAATCATTTTTGTGATGGGCTTTCAATGGCTGGTATCTGACGACGTATATTTCAGAGTTCTCATTTCTACATGGATGCTTCAAGTTATACTCATAAGCGCTTCGAGAGTTTCGTGGAGACTAGTAATGAAAGAGGTAAAACACCAAAATACAACGAGAAAAAAGCGCACACTTATTATTGGCGCTGGATCAGCGGGGACATTAGTTGCTAGGCAATTAAGGCAGAGTCAAGAGTGCGAACTGTATCCGGTTGCATTCATCGATGACGATAAAAGAAAGCAACATCTTGATATTCAATGCATTCCGGTTGTAGGTGGGATGAATGTACTTAAGGAAAAGGTAGATCAATTAAATATTGAAAATATCGTCATCGCCATACCTTCATTGAATAAAAAGCAGCTAAATGAAATATATACGATGTGTCAACAAACAAATAAAACTACTCAGATGCTACCAATGTTTGAAGACTTAGTTACTGGAAAAATAGCAGTAAATGAAATAAAAGAAGTAGATGTAAGCGACTTACTAGGGAGAGAACCAATAGAACTAGATACCTACTCTATACAAAAGTATATTTCAGGAGGTGTCGTAGTGATAACTGGGGCAGGAGGATCGATTGGTTCTGAAATCTGTCGTCAAATTTCAGCATTCCATCCTGCACAACTCGTCCTGTTAGGAAGAGGAGAAAACAGTATCTATTCAATAGAGATGGAATTGAGAGCTCTTCAAAGTAAAGGAATAAACATAGTTACAGAAATTGCAGATGTTAGAGATCGAGATAAGATGTTTACCATAATGAAAAAATATAAACCAACGGCTGTTTTTCATGCAGCTGCTCATAAGCACGTTCCACTGATGGAACGAAACCCTGATGAAGCAGTGTCAAATAATATTTTTGGTACAAAGAATGTAGCCGAAGCCGCTGATGCTGCTGAAGTAGAAATTTTTGTGATGATTTCAACAGATAAAGCTGTTAATCCTACAAGTGTCATGGGTGCATCCAAACGCATCGCAGAAATGATAGTTCAAAACTTAGATCAACACAGTGTAACCAGATTTGTTGCGGTTCGTTTTGGTAATGTACTTGGGAGCCGAGGGAGTGTCATTCCACTATTTAAGAAGCAAATTATGAAAGGTGGACCTGTAACCGTGACACATCCGGACATGGAGCGCTTTTTTATGACCATTCCAGAAGCGTCAAGGCTCGTTTTACAAGCGGCTGCTTTAGCAAAGGGTGGAGAGATTTTTGTTTTAGATATGGGGGAACCTGTGAGAATTGTAGATCTAGCAAAGAACTTGATTAAATTAAGCGGCCTTACAGAAGAAGAAGTGGGCATTACTTATACGGGGATGAGACCTGGCGAAAAGTTATACGAAGAATTATTAAATGATGGAGAGGAAGAAACTCAACAAGTACACCCAAAAATCTATGTTGGGAAATCTCTAGATATAAATACTTATGCAGTTCTAGAGCAAATTAAAAACTTTGAGGAAATGGATGAAAATTCCTTGCGAAGATCTCTATTAGAAATTGCGAAAAACCCAGAACAGCTTATTCCAAAAACAGTTGTAAGTTAATGATTTAGAGAAAGGAAGTGAATTAATATGAAGGACACCCCTAAAAAAATTATATTAGTAGCACCTTTTACAATCTTACGAGGAGAAAAAGGATTCAACCGCTTCGAGTATATTGCGCGAAAACTCTCAGAGCAGGGCCATAAGGTTACGTTAGTGACAAGTAATTTTAGACATCAAACCAAGAAATTTAGAAATGAGGATGTAGTAAAGGATATGTCGGAAAAGGTGAACTATAATGTTGAGCTCATGGGAGAGAGAGGATACAAGAAAAATATAGGAATCGGAAGAGTTTTAAGCCATCGTCATTTTGCGAGAAATTTAAAAGCTTACTTAAAGACATTAAAACAAAAACCAGATCTTTTATATTGTGCATATCCAATGATGGAATCCGCGCTTGAGGTAGGCCGATATGCTAAACGAGAGAAAATTCCTTTTGTACTAGATATTCAAGATGTTTGGCCAGAAGCTATTAAGACGGCAGTTCCGCTTCCAGAGAAGATTACTAACGTAATGTTACTTCCTTTGACTCTTTATGCAAACAAGATCTATAAATTAGCAGATTATGTGGTGGGGGTTTCACAAAGTTATGTAGATAGAGTGGAGATGGTCAATAAATATGCAAAAATGTACTTGCCTGTTTATATTGGAACAGATCTAGGCTATTTTGATGATACGAAAAGGAAGAATGTTGTAGAAAAAAACACGTTTTGGATAACTTATATTGGTACATTGAGTTACAGCTATGATATTGAAACGGTTATTAAAGCGGTAGCACATTTAAAAAACAAAGGAATAAAAGATATACGTTTTAAAATTATGGGATCTGGCCCACATAAATCAAAATTTGAACTACTAGCCCAAACATTAGAAGCACCTGTTGATTTTTTAGGGCATTTATCTTATCAAGATATGGTTCCCCTCCTTTCACAATCTGATATTGCAGCAAATGCTATCTCGAGAGGTGCTCAACAAAGTATAACGAATAAAATTGGAGACTATCTTTCTGCGGGGCTACCAATATTAAATTCTAGTCAAAATGAAGAATTTAAGAAAATGATTTCTCAATATCAGCTAGGAGAAAGCTATTTGCCAGGAGATTATATAAAGCTTGCTACCCTTATTGAAGAGCTATATCATAATGAAATTTCACGAAAACTATATGGTAATAACTCTAGGAAGGTGGCTGAAGGTTATTTTGATCGTCGATACACCTATCAATCAATCTATCAATTGGTTAGAGATGTTAGTGGCTGATTCGGGTGGTAGCGAGGATGTCTATTAATCTTTGCTTAGGAAGGTATAAAAAAATACTATGCATTTTTTTACTATTCCTTTTGCTAATTTGCTTAGTACCTGGGAATTTTTTAACATACAGCGAAGTGCCACGGAAGTCAGACGTTATCATTGTCTTAAGCGGAGATGAAGGAAGGTTGGAAAAAGCTATTAGTCTATATCAGCAAAATTATGCTCCCCTTATACTGTTATCAAATGCAGGTGAAAAAGGATGGTTGTCTCACATAAAAAAGTGGGTGGATCGTGATCAGCTCCTGTTGGAGTGGGCTTCGATCAGTACTCAAGACAATGCTACTTATACAAAAGAAATGATGAAGGAGCAAGAACTAAGATCGGCAATAATTGTAACTTCAAATTACCATATGAGAAGAACGAAACTTCTCTTTGAGAAAGAATATCGAGGTAGCGATATTACTTTGAATTTTGTATCAAGTGATAGTTTTTATCAATCATATTTTTGGTGGACAAGCAAAAAAGGGCTTCTTATTACTGGAACTGAGTATATAAAGATGGTTGGAAATAGTTTTGGGATACATGGTGGGGTAGCGAAAAAAATCATCTACGCAATGTTTGAACGTTTTTTAGAGAATTGATGGGATGAGAAGGAGGAAAACAACATTGAATAAGATGGTGAACGAAATCTTCCTAATGAGAAGTGTAGCTTGTTTGGGAATTGTGATCCTACATTCAGTTGATCGAGTGTTTCCTGAGGGATCTTCAGTAATAATTAGCCTTGTGAAATTATTACTTGTTTGTAGTACGCCGATATTTATCTTTATATCAGAATTTATTCTTGCCAAAACCTATCGTGAGGAACTCCCGTCCACTTTTTGGGGGAAGCGAATTAAATACGTGCTTCTGCCCTTTCTATTCTTTGGAACATTTTATGCGTTAGCAAAGGCTATACAGGAATCTTTAGGCTCAGAAGGGCATGTGGTTACATTATTTCTAACATTCTTATGGAAGCATTTAATACTAGGTGATTATCATGGATATTTTATTCTAGTCATTTTTCAATTTTATTTGCTCCATTATTTTTTTCATAAATTGCTGAAAAAAGCAAACCCTGTTTTAATGATTGGACTCTCACTCTTAACTACTCTTGCATATTTAGGGTTTTTCAACTTTACGAATCCACTTCCAACACCTATTTGGGAGTATATTTGGGAAACATTTTACTGGATACCATTTCCTGGTTGGCTCTTTTATTTCACCTTAGCTTATTATTGTGGAGTTTATTATGAAGAGTTTATTACATCATTAAAAAAATCTGCCAAATGGATATTAATTACACCAATCCTATTCGCGATCATTAGCCTAACGATAGATCGTCTAGGATGGATTGAAGTGATTTCATCTAAAAGGGTAGATATGGTCTTCTACTCAACTAGCCTCATCTTATTGTTATATTACGCAGCAAATCAAATGAAAAATATCCCCAGATTCTTCATAGTAATCAGTCAGTATTCTTTCGGAATTTATTTATTTCACCCGTTTTATTTAGCAGTTATGTATATGGTTTTTTCAATCATTTCCTATACATTTTCACCCGCAGTGGAATTCCTTCTTTACGTCACTGGAAGTACTTTGCTTTCCATGATTTCTACGTATGTACTAAATAAATTACCGTTTGGAAAATATGTTTCCGGCCGGATTGGGATCGGGATGAAAAAAGAAAAACTTCTATTTGATCCTAAGCAAAATTATGTCCAAGCAAGAGCGAAGTAGCAGAGAGCAACCTAGTAAAAACAAGAATAAATCTATGTAGAATTTGAAGTGGAAGGTGGCATTTTTAATACAATGTATACAATTAGACAGTACGTAGTCATTTTAATAGTGTCAGGTTTTCTACTATTGGTCTATCTATTCTTTATAAAAGATAAACCAATTATTGCTAATAAGGATTCTAATGCAGAATATATAAGCCCAGAACAATTTGGAGCAGATGGATATGATCTAAAAGATGATTCACAAGCCATTCAACAAGCGATAGATTCTAGCAAAGACTCAACTAATGGAGTGGTAAAACTTTTAGGAAACCGTGAATACTTGATTACATCAACTATTATTGTAAGAGAAGGTGTTTCCTTAGAATTAGGGTTGAACACGACGGTTTATCTTGAAGGAGACACAAATGGATTTATGTTAGAAAAAGATGCTTCAATCCAAAATGGAACGATTGAAGTGGTAAATCCAAAGTTCGGATCGGATGTCATTACTATACACGGAAATGGTCGTCACTGGTCAATGAATAAGACACAAATCAATAATGTAACCTTATTAAATACGAGTGGAAATAACAAGGGAACAGGGCTTGCCTTATATGCTGAAGAAGCAGGAGATTATATTAGTTTTATGCATATTGGTCGAGTTAAAATAATTGGTTTTGACAAAGGAATTTTGTTGCAGGCCAGAAAAACGAAAAAGGATGAGTATAACTGGGTAAACGGCAATCAATTTATTGATATTGTGCTGGAAGATTGTGTGAATTGCATTGTTATTGATGGAGGAACTGGTTACAACGAAGCCTCAGGAAATGATTTTAGGGGACTTCAGATTCAAATATCTGAAAATACCAAAAATATACTTACTGTAACAGGAACGGATAACCGTTTCGAGGGAATCATATGGGATGAGCATCTTCTTCAGCATTCATCTCCAGTGGTAAAGTTTACTTCAGACTCTGCAAGAAGTTACTTTTATACTAATTTAGACTTAGATTATATAGAAGACAAAGGTGATAATAATTACTACTCTTCTCCTGAAAATGATAGTTGATTAGTACAAGTTTGTGAATCAATGCTGGACGATATTAATCTATTTGGAGGGATGACTTATCTTTCAATTTTATGTCAAAAGGGTAGCGGATATAGTCTTCGGATGTATCTTATTACTGTTACTCTCACCATTATTTTTAATCGTGGCGGTTTTAGTGAAATGTTCATCTTCTGGACCAGTATTTTTCCTACAGCCTCGTTTAGGAAAAAACGGAACAGTATTTAATATTTATAAATTTAGAACAATGGTTCAAGGAGCAGAAAATATAGGAACAGGTATATTTCATGATAATAACGACACAAGAATTACTAAAATAGGTAGTGTATTAAGAAAATTTAGCTTGGACGAACTTCCTCAGCTTTATAACATACTGAAAGGAGAAATGAGCTTTGTAGGTCCTAGACCACCTGTAACTTATTATCCATATATGTATGAGGAATATCCTGCTCCTCAAAAAAGAAGATTTGATTTTTCGCCTGGGATAACAGGTTTGGCTCAAGTGAGAGGAAGGAACTCGATTAATTGGGACCGCAAAATACTATATGACATTGAATATATCGAACGTTTCAGCCTATGGCTAGATTTGAAAATTATTTGCCTTACCATAATCAAACTTATTAAAATGGAAAATATTTATCGTAGTCGCCAAGTTTCTTAGAATTATTAAGTATATAGGGGGATTCTAATGAAGAATATTTTTTTAGTTGTTGGTGGAAGTGTCGGTCACTTACCCGCCATTGAAAAGGCAAAGGAATTGGGCTTTAAAGTATTGGTTGTCGATCGTGAACCTGATTGCATTGGCAGCAGGGTGGGAGATTACTTTGAACAAGTTGATACATTAGATGTGGATGGTGTGATTAAAATTGCCAAGGATTACAAGGTCATTGGCTCTTTTACGATGTCAAGTGACTTGGCAGTTCCAACCGTCTGTTATGTAAATGAGGCATTAGATCTACCTAAGCAAGGGACAGGAATTGCAGAACTCGTGACAGATAAGCATAAAATGAGAGAACAGTTTCTGAAAGGTGAAGTACACTCTCCACCATTTTATGTCGCTCATAGTTATGACGATATTAAATCAATTAAAACGGAAATTGAACAACAGCTCTTGGAAAGAGCCTTTATTATTAAGCCTGTGGATAGCTCTGGGAGCAGAGGGGTAAGTAAAATTACTTCAATTGAACAAGTTGACGAAGCTTTTGAAATAGCAAAATCTTTTTCCAACAAAAGCAAAGTAATAATTGAAGGTTTTGTGGACGGAATCGAAATGGGGGCACAGACTTTTTCATATAAGGGGAAAATGATTTATTGCTTTGTTCATAACGATAATGTGGAGAATCTTTGCCCTGTTGGACATTCGATGCCTTCAGAGCTAGATGAAAAGACCGTAAATAGAATCCAGCAAGAATGTTCGAAAGCACTGGCCAGCTTAGGTGTAGAAAATGGTCCTTGTAATGTTGACATTATTTTAAGTTCTTCAGGTGAACCTTTTATTATTGAAATCGGAGCTAGGTTGGGGGCAACGAAACTACCTGAATTAGTGGAAGCTTCGACAGGAGTTAATTTACTTTCATTAGCTATCCAAGCTGCAAGTGGTCAAAGAATAGAAGTTAAAGAAGTAAATAGCCAAAAACCGACTTCGTGTGATGTGCTCTACTTTAAAAAGAATGGAGTAGTGAGTGAAGTAGGAAATGTTGAAGAACTTGTACAACGTTATCAGCCTTATCAATTTTCAATGAAAGTAGAGGGAAATCATCCTGTCACTCCTTTACGATCAGGTCAAGATCACTATGGATATGTGACTTTCCAGTGTAATTCTGTAAAAGCTGCTGAAGAAAAATGTCAACGGTTTTTAAAAGAATTAAAGGATTTAATTAATGTAAAAGAAGAGACGCTCGTTTAGGAGGTAATTGTTTCAATCCCTCATAAATTCTCTTCTCAAGTCATATCATTGAGGTATGAGCTTGTACGGAGAGGAGAATTGAAGATGAACCGTTCGGGTGCATTTTTGATCGGAGGGTTAGTTTGTTTGTTAGGGGTATCTATTTTCCTGTTTCGAAGCTGCGGAACAGAAGCCGTGCAAACACCGGAGTCATTTGTGAAAAAGTTTTATAGTTATGAGGAAATTGGCGATTTCGGAAGCTCATGGGAATTATTTCATCCCTTCATGAAAGACAAATTCGGAAAGGACAAATATATTGAACGAAAAGCCCATGTGTTTATGCATGAAATGGGGGCAACCACCTTCACCCTTTCAGTTGGCGAAAAGGTGAAGCTAACAGATTGGAAGTATACAAAGGAAGAACTGGCATTGTCAACTGTGTATAAAATTCCAGTTACCCTTACGTATGATCAAACACAATTTGGCGTTTTGTCAATCGGGCAAACATGCTATGTCGTTGAGGAGAACGGAAAGTGGGAAATGATGTGGGAATATCGTGAGGAATAAAGATGGAAGCAGAACCAGAGTTAGGGATTCTGCTTTTTTATAGGGCTGTTTTCGCAAAGAATGTTGCTATCTGTAGCAGTATAAATCCCTTAAGTAGATAGGTTTCAGGGCGTTTTTTAAACGGAATCACTGTCAAAATGGGAGAGTCCTTTTAGACTAAATTCACTAGCTGCAATGGATAGGAAGAGGACCTGTAAAAAAGTGAGAATGCTTAGTCAGTTCCAGGTGTTCAATCTCAAATGGAGAAACATTAGTTACGCGAACATAAAGAGAATCAGATTTAGTGATCTATTCAATCCTATCCAAACGCCAATACATCTTTAAAAACAATCTGCTACGATGAAAAAAAGAAGCTACTCCACCCCCCGGAGTAGCTTCACTCAATGTAATCAAATTTTCTTCGTCGAAATTGCTTCGCGCATTTTTTGTAAAGAAGACTTCGCCCGGTCCTTTCTTTGCATCATGATGTTGACGTATAAAGCATCGACGATACTTAGTTGTGCAATTCGTGATGAGAGTGCTTCGGAGCGATATTCGGTTTCCTCGGAAAAGGTGAATAATGGAATGTCGACCCCTTTGCTTAAAGGAGATTTTGCTAAGTTGGTAATGGCAATGGTTTTCACATTATTATTTTTCGCTACTTCTAATACGTCTAACAAATCTTTATTTGAGCCAGAATGAGAGATAAAAACAATCACATCATCTGGAGTGAGTTGAGAAGCGGAAATGATTTGCATATGAGAATCGTTGTACGCAATTGTAGTCAGTCCTGTGCGTAAAAATTTATGATGCGCGTCCATTGCGACAAATCCCGATCCACCAGTACCGTAAAATTCAATCCGGCGAGAGGTTAACAAAAGCTGTACGGCTTTTGGAAATTGCGTATCGTCGAGGATATTCAGCGATTCTTCCAACGTCCGAATATTGGAGCGGAATACTTTTTGAGCGATTACTTTCTCCGAATCACCCTCATGAATGGTTTCATGAATGTCCTGGATAGGCGTGACGAGCTCGGAGGCGAGTGAAATTTTCATGGCTTGATAGCCCTTAAATCCTAAGTGCTTACAAAAACGAAATACCGTTGCATCAGCCACATTCAAATCTTCAGCAACCTGACTGATCGTCGAGTGAACGATATGATCAGGTTTTTTTAAAATATAGTCGGCTATTCTTTTTTCTTTTTCACTAAAATTGGCATAATACGATCGAATTCGAGGTAAACAAAGATGAGTTTGATTTTCGTCGGCCACTTAATCACGTCTTTTCGAGTAGGATGTGTTAAAAATATTTTAACGTAATGAGGATAATGAAAAAATATTTTTTTATAATTTAAGGCAAGAAAATATTTTTCGTATTATAATAGTATTATTGAAATATTATTTAATTATGCAACGAGAGGGGTTAAAGAAGTTGTCTAAACAACAAATTGGTGTCGTTGGAGTCGGTGTGATGGGAAAAAGCTTAGCTCTTAATTTTGAGAGCAGAGGTTATTCTGTCGCTTTATATGATATATCAGTAGAAAAAATTCAAGAGGTATTAGCAGAGAATATAGGCAAAAACTTGGTTGGTTCAGACAATGTTGAAGAGTTTGTACAATCGCTTGAAAGACCGCGAAAAATTCTATTTATGGTGACGGCTGGAGCGATTACGGATAAAGCAATTGCATCGGTTGTCCCATTTTTAGAAGCAGGTGACATTGTGATGGATGGCGGAAATGCGTACTACGAGGACAGCATTCGCCGTAATAAAGAGTTGGCTGAAAAAGGCATTCATTTCATCGGAGCAGGTGTGTCGGGTGGGGAAGAAGGCGCACTATACGGTCCAGCGATTATGCCAAGTGGAGATAAAAAAGCCTATGATGCGGTTGAGCCGTTCTTAACGGCAATCTCAGCAAAAGTAAACGGAGCCGCATGTAGTACATATATTGGACCAGACGGATCTGGTCACTACGTAAAAATGGTGCATAATGGCATCGAATATAGTGACATGCAGTTGATTTGCGAAGCGTATTATTTAATGAAGAATGTGTTAGGTTTAAATGCTAGTGAACTTCATGAAATTTTCAAAGAGTGGAATGAAGGGGAGCTTGATAGTTATTTAATCGAAATCACTGCCGATATTTTCACGAAAATAGACGAAGAAACAGGCAAGCCGCTCGTTGATGTTATTCTTGATACGGCGGGTCAAAAAGGGACAGGTAAATGGACGAGCATTAGTTCTCTTGAGCTAGGAGTTCCGTTATCCATTATCACCGAATCGGTGTTTGCTCGTTTTATTTCGGCTATGAAAGACGAACGTGTGAAGGCGAGCAAAATTCTTCAAGGGCCAAATGCAACGCTTACAGGCGATAAGGTAGAGTTTATTGAAAACATTCGTAAAGCCCTGTACTTAAGCAAGATTTGTTCATATGCTCAAGGGTTTGCCCAATTACAATCAGCTTCTAAAGAATATGGTTGGGACTTGAAACCTGGCGAAATCGCGATGATCTTCCGCGGAGGTTGCATCATTCGTGCCGCTTTCTTAGAAAACATTAAAACAGCATATGACCGCGATGCACAGTTAGATAATCTACTTCTTGATTCCTATTTCAAAGAAATCGTCGAAACGTATCAACATGCAGCAAGAGACGTTGTCGCATCCGCTATTAAACTTGGTGTACCAGTTCCAGGACTTGCAAGTGCACTGGCTTATTATGATAGCTATCGCTCAGAGACGTTGCCGGCTAATCTTCTACAAGCACAGCGGGATTATTTTGGTGCCCATACGTATCAACGTGTCGATAAAGAAGGTGTGTTTCATACGGAGTGGTTGGAGAAATAGATCTTCAATAAATCTGTTCGTAAACAGAGTTGCTAATGAATATTTTCGTCAAGCGAATTATCCATTTTGGATGGAAATCAACAGTGAAATGAAGGATTGAGTTTCATCATAGTCTAGAAAATAAAAAAGTCAAAAGCCTATATCTAGTAGGTTTTTGACTTTTTTTCTCTCGAATAGATCTGTTTCTGTGCCATAAGAAGATAGAATGTTTTTTAGTTTGGTTGTTTTCGCAAAGTTTGCAGTCTCTTGTATCAGTTTATAATCTATAGAACAGCTTTATTTCGGGTCATCTTTTCGTCTGTTTTTAATGGAAATCAATAGTGAAATAGAGGGTTTAATCAAGAAACAGATGAAATAGCCAGAATGTATGCGAAAGGTCCTCCAATAAAAAGGCAGATTCTTCGAAAAAAAGTGTTTTTTTCATATTTATTCGTTCTTCGATTTTTCTAGTAATGCTATCATTTTGTTCAATCATTTCTTGGTTTCGTAGCTTGGTAAAGTCGAAGAAGATAATTCCTATGAATCCCATGGTTGTCTCTCGCTTTCTCTTGTATTTCAGTATTTACAATTTTTTTTTGCAAAAATAATGTCTCATTTTACATGAAGTATGCTTGAAAATTGTCAGATTCGAATGAGTATGTTAATTTAGTTGTAATAATTTACAAATGAAAAGGAGTTTACTGCATGCCAAAAATCTCTTTAGCTGAAGCGGTCAAGTTGAAAAGTGTATTATCTAAACAAATTCATGATTTAGAGAATGAAATGGATCGAGTTGCGTTTGTGGAGATAGAAAAAGGGAGTGAAATTCCTCCTAAAGTTCGTAACCTTGCTCAAGTAGAGAGCGACTTAGAAGATGTGCGTAAAGATTTTCGTTTGTTAGATAAGCTAATGTACCAAGCAAATATAGAAAATGAAATTTCGTTTAATAATGAAAATTTACCGATTGTAGAAGCGATAGAATATGCTACCCAACTTCGTGCCAAAGCGAGGAAATACAAGGAATTTGGCACTGCTGAGAAGGAAGAGCATCCGTACCATTTCGGCGAAGGGGTCACGATTATTAAGTTAGCTTTGTTCGAACCAGAAGACTATCGTCTGAAAGCAATAGAGTGTGAGCGTCAAGCAAACCGGCTATCTAATTTAATTAATGCGAAAAATTATGGAGTAGAATTAGATTTTGATAGTGAGAAATATTTCTAGTCCTTGAAGTGGTGAGACTCCGCTTCAAGGCATAGAAGGGGAAACCAGCTTTATAGTCTGTTGAAATGGATAGGGCAAACCCATGACTCATAACCCATGACAACTTTACCCCTGAACAATCACCAACTAATGCAATGGATGGTCGATGACCCAATCTGATGTTTATTTTGTCTCCTTCTATGAATCCCCCTGCCAAAATGGCAGGGGGATTTTTCTGTATGGGCTCTTTTTGTATCCATTGTTGACGTTGGCTTTAATAATCCGTGAAATTCTACATTTTTGTAATAATTTCGTCTGTTTTTAATAGGCTCTTTTCGTATACATTGTTGCTCTTGACACAAAGAAAAAACAGGCAGTAGGGTTTTTTCGATTGATTTCTTCTTTTTTATCTAGAAATGAAGAATTTTTCATTAGGAAAAGAGCATGAAATCATACAAGTCAAGGGATTCCTTTTTATTCGAAAAGCCACAATCTTTGCGAAAACAGCCTTTTGTTAAGGTAATACCCCGATATAAGTTAGTTGCCTGATGTCGACATCGTCTGCTGCACCGTCTACGATTCGTTGTATTCCAGTAAGAGAGTCTTGAAGGGTTACGTTTTCACCGGTGATTTTTGTGAATTCTTCTGCTACAAAAAAAGGCTGAGATAAAAAGGCTTCTAGTCGTTCGCCGCGATGAAAGATTTGTCGATCTGCTTCAGCAAATTTTTGGAAGCCAATCGTGTTCGATAGAAGTCGAATTTCACGATAGCGACGTAATAGTTTTTTTGCTCTACGTTGGATGGTGAGGTGATTATTGTCTAAAAGGGCGTCCTCTAGCATCGTAGACGTGGAATAAACCGGATTGACGGCTGGATAAAGACCACGGCCGGCGATATCTACGTCAAATTGAAGGCGCGTCTCAAGTGGGCCAAAAGGGTCATCTTCATCAACAGCACGACCAGATGGATCAAATAGAAAAGTAGTAATATCAGGGTATTTCGCGTCATCTAATTTGTCGCGCAAGGTGAAAAGCTCCCCAGACACAACGATTGCTTGAGTCGAAGCAAGAAGAACTTGCTCTTTGTTGTCAATTTTCAAAAGGCAGTCGACTACTTCATCAACACTGTTACAAATAAAATCGCTCGAGAATTCGACATCCTTGATTCCAGCGCCTTTTTCACCAGGCGCGAGCAATACGGTAGTAAACCCTCGATTCTTCATACGATAAAAGATTTCGCTGAGTAACACGAGCTGCCCAACTTGTGACCGAGCGACAAGACCATTTGTTCCTCCTTCTACGATAGGTGAGAAAACATCTAATACTTTAATTCCAGTTTCCATCATTTTTATCGAACTCCCTCCGATTATCAATTCATCTAGGGTGCAATTCGCTAAGGTGGCTAACGTGACGAGTGTTTTTACTTCTGCGCGCCCAATGGGTGTTTTTCCTGTACATAAATTCGAAACGGTTGCAGGTCGTAGACCGACTGACCGAGCAGCTGCGGTTAAATTAGGAACCCGCCGTTTTAATAAAGCAACATTTAACTTTAAGTGATCGTGCATAACAATCCTCCTTCTGCTTTATATAGTAATTTAAATTACGTCTAAAAGCAAGAGTGTTTTTCCTTATAAGGTATTTTATTTTACTTTTTGGCGAAATGGTTTGAAGACTATACTCTATTTAAAAAAAGAGGGAAATAGTTGTTTCTAGCGAATCTATTATAATAACGAGGTGATGAAAATGAAGGTTTTTCTAAAAAATCATGCACTTTTATTCGTAGTCATAGCAGGTTTTCTCTCAATAGTAATAGGGTATTATTTTACTAAAGTTGAGTCAGAAAAACAGGCTGCTACTGAAGCTTTAATGAACGAGCCTTCCAAAACAGCCTATCCTTCAGGTGATATTGACGGAGTGAATCCATTTTCACACGCAGTCGAAGAGCCGATTTCTGAAAAGCTTATGAAGCAGTACATTCATGCGATGAGTCACCAAAAAGTAAAAGCCGAGAAATGGAGCTTTTATCTGCAAACTGAGGAGAGAATAGCTTATTTACTTCAACAATTGGAAATGAAAAAATATGCGAATGAGGAGACTTACCTAGCGATTCTTCATCGTTGGGAACAAGAGGATTTTTCAAAAGTAGTGCAGGATCATAACGATGTTTGGTATCTACTTGGAGGAACAGTCGGGAAAGCAACTGATGTATTATCTGCCGAGCAAGAAGAAAGCTATATTGCTTCTCAAAAAAATAATGAATATTTGTTTCAGAAGCCGGATTGAATAAATGGATCCAGGCTTTTTTTGTAGAGAAATTTTCAGCAT
Source organism: Bacillus sp. 2205SS5-2 (assembly GCF_037024155.1). Classification (NCBI taxonomy): domain Bacteria; kingdom Bacillati; phylum Bacillota; class Bacilli; order Caryophanales; family Bacillaceae; genus Bacillus; species Bacillus spongicola. Next base: position 60,292 of record NZ_JAYKTS010000008.1, on the reverse strand, counting down.
TTGATGCCTAATTCTGCGTAATTGCTGGATAAGGAATTTCCAATGACCGAATCATTTATTTTCATGGAAAACAGTCGAGGATCAGATAAAAACAGATGAAAAAGCGTTCGTTTCCGTAGAAGGCGGGAGCTTTAATTAGTCAATAAGAGGATCCCAGCGAAAGACCAACGTTATTGTTGCACAAGCCAAACCTCCACACCCCAACTATGATATTATCAAATGAGAATAATAGGAACGGGAGAAGGATGGGAATGAAAATGATGAGAAACATTCACCCACTTAGCATCAATATTATAGTGGGTACTTTATTTGTACGGATGATGACGTTTATGACGTTTCCATTTCTAGCGATTTATTTAACAACTGTTAAGGGAGCAAGTCCAGCAGCAGCTGGGGCCGTGATTGGTATTAGTGCGCTGTTTCGACTTTTTGGTGGATTTATTGGCGGGCATTTAACCGACAAATTAGGGCGGGGGGTAATTATGCTTGGCTCGATTGCGGTTTGGATTCCGGTTTATGTCGGCTTTGCTCTAGCGGATACAATTATGATGTTCTTTATTTTAAATGCCTTGAATGGATTATGTTCTTCCTTTTTTGAACCAGCTTCGAAAGCATTGTTATCTGATGTCACCAAGCCAAAAAATAAACTTCTCGTCTTTAATTTGCGTTATGCGGCAATCAATGTGGGGGCAGCGGTGGGTCCTTTGGTTGGGTTGAAAATGAGTACGTCGGAATCCACAGTGGGCTTTTGGTTTATGGCTGCAATTAATGTTCTGTATGCTGTTTCTCTTGCCGTTACGTTTTATCGCTATCGTGAGGATGTTGCCGGTGAAAAAAAGGAAGGACTCCGCCCAACATTGATTCAATCACTAAGTGTACTTAAACAGGATACGGTTTTCTTAATGGTTCTTTTAGGGGCAACTCTTGGAATTTTTGGCTATTCACATATGAATTCAACGATCCCTCAATATATTGCGAATGCACCTTCCATTACAAATGGGGTGGGATTATTTGCTTGGCTATTGGCGATGAATGCTGTAACGGTGATTGTCGTTCAATATCCGGTCACTAGAATAGGCAAGCATTTTTCGCCTTTAATTTCGGTGATGCTCGGCACGTTTTTTGTGAGTGTAGGTTTGATTCTCTTTGGAATTGCTGCAAATGCTGCACTCCTGTTCTTCGCTATGCTCGTGTTCACGGTTGGTGAAGTGATGATGTTCTCCATGACCGATGTGTTAATTGATGAAATTGCGCCCCAAGATCGTCGCGGCTTCTATTTCGGAGCGATGAGCTTTACGACGCTTGGAGGAGTGCTTGCTCCGATGATCGGAGGGGGACTTCTTGAGGCGTTTGGTTTCGGTAATGGGGCGATGATTTTTTCGCTAATAGCAATTGGCTCGCTCTGCGGCTTTCCGGTTCTTTACCTTGCTGGAAAATTACGCCACAGGAAGCAGAATGAGTTGATTTCGGTTAAGGTTTAATGGCAAAATAAACGTAATAAGACTAAAAAAATGAATAAATGGGAATAGAATGAGAAAACGATGAAATGAGGGATAACGGTGGAGAATGATTTAGAAAACGTAGAGATACAATATAGTGAAAAAAAGTTTTGGACCAAGCTGAAGAAATATAGCAAAAAAGCAGGATCGTCAGCTGTCTATGCGGCCCTCCTTTTATATTTTACGCTGCAAAAACCAGAAGTACCGAAGAAAGTGAAAGCAACAATTATTGCTGCCCTAGGTTATTTCATTTTACCAACGGATTTAATTCCCGATTTAATGATTGGAATCGGCTATACAGATGACCTTGGAGCTCTCAGTATTGCTCTCGTTCAAGTAGCCTTTTATATGGATGAAGAAGTGAAGCGTCAAGCAAGAGAAAAAATCGAAGAATGGTTTGGAAAAGATGTAGATACTTCTGAGGTTGATGAGAAGATTGGTTATTAATAGAAGGCTGTTTTGGCAAAGTTTGTTGCTTTTCGTACCAGCCTATAAACGGTGATATCGCTTGGTTTCGAGCATCATTTACGAAATGCGGAAGTGGCTTGCCCAGGGACGGCTGACAAATGCCCCGAGTCCCTAGCCACTGCAGCTAGATCCGTCTATTTTTAATGGAAATCATCAGTAAAATAGGCAATTTAATTAAAAATCAGATGAAATAGCCACGATGTATACGAAAAGAGCCATATAAAAAGAGCCTTTTGAAAAAACTGTTTCATGAGTATGGACGGGGATATGTAGTTATGCCGATCTAATACTGAGACGGATCTTTTGCAAAGGCTTTTTTCGCAGTAGAATATCTTCTTGTCTACTTTTGAACGAATACACTTATAAATAGGAGGATTCTATCGAATTGTAAATTAAATTACAAGAAAAAGAGTCAAAGGTATAAAGTAACATTTTTGCATGCTTGTCTTATGCTTGGAGTCGATGTGTAGGGACCTTAAGCTTTTCTTGTTTTGGAGATGTTTTTTGTGTTGCTTATTATGTAAATCTATGTAAATATTAAATTGTTAGAATTGTTTGCGCTTACATCCTCTGTTGCCTTTTACATTAATCATATTTACCTTGATGCGCAAACGATTTCACTCATACGAGTTGCCTATTTTTAGGGTACATAAAGGAGGAAGAACGTGTGAAAAGGTCGTGGATACGAAAGCTTTCTGTTGTGTTAATCTTTACAATGATTTTGCAATTGTTCTATGGGATTGTTCCTTATGCAAACGTTAGCGCAGAAGAGTCTGTTTCGTTCATCGTCGATGGGAGTAAAACAGACTGGCAGGATGTTCAACCGGTTGCAACAACGAAAGGGTGGGAAGGTTTTGATATCGAGAATGTCTATTTCTCAAATGATGCAGAATTTCTCTACTATTGGGTAGATACTACGAATCTTCCTGATTGGGGAGACAATGGACAATTTATTAATATTGCTTTGAATGTGAATGATGAAGATTCAGATGTTTCTGGAAACCCTTGGGGTGCTCAATTTTCATTCAGTGGAACGGATAAGCAGCCTCAATTCCATATTGTAGCTCGTTTAAGTGGGACAAATGGGATTAACGGAGCCGCAGTATACAGTTCAGACAATTTTGAGGAACCTCTAGTCGCTACTTGGGAAGATAACAAAAAAGGAGCTGGATTTTCTTACGATACAACTACCGGGCTTGAGGGGAAAATTCCATTAAGTGAGTTAGGACTTGTAGAGGCAGATGAACTAAAGGCTTTAGTTGTTTTAAGTGGTAATAATCAGGACGAGCATGGAGTCTTTGATACGATCCCATCTACGCAGGAAAATGAAATCGCTTCCAGCTGGGATCAGAGTGGGGACAATCTTAATATACTTTCTACCTACACAAACACTTATACGATTTCTAAGGAAACGCCGGAAATTGTAGTAGATTCACAGAAAGAGGATTGGTCAACAATTGCGCCTTTGGCAACAGACGCTGGGTGGCAAGGGTTCGATATTGGAGAAGTATATTTCCAAAATGATGGACAAAACCTCTATTTTTGGGTGGATGGAAATTTTCCCGATTGGGGAGAAAACGGACAATTTCTTGATTTAGCTTTAAATATAAATGGAGAAGATTCAGGTGTTAGTGAAATCCCTTGGAAGTCACAATACAATTTTTCTTCAGCGAAAGAAAAACCTCAATATCATATCACAATGAGAATTAAAGATGATAATGAAATCGCAGGAGCTGCTGTTTACACATCGCAAGATTTCGCTACTCCGCTTGCTACAACTTGGGATGCCGAAAATGGGACTGAATTTGCCGTTGACCGTACTACAGGCTTTGAAGGGAAAATACCTACAAGTCTATTAGGGTTAGAAAATGGAGATTCAATTCGATCGATTGCGGTTCTTTCAGGTAATAATAAAGAAGAGCATGGTGCATTCGATGTAATGCCACGATCACAAGAAAATGTGGTGGCAAGCTCTTGGAATGAAAGTACGCTTCCAAATACACAAGGGATGTATTCGAATGAATACAAACTGCAAGGGTTAGTTAATTTGGAGCAGATGGAATTTACTGAGGCTTCACCAGTTGATGGAGCAACGAATGTCAAACCAACCTCTTCTATTCAATTTTCATTTTCAGAAGGAATTTCATTAGCGGATACACATGGAATTACTTTTCAAACAGAAGACTTGGATATCGACTTTACGACTGAAGCGGTTAATCAGAGTGTGAAAATTACACCAGACAAGCCGTTGGCACTTGATACAACGTATACAGTCACATTGCCGAAAGAGGTTGTAACTGGTACGACTACGTCTACTAAAAACGAAAAAGCTCAAACGATTACATTCACAACGGCTGCAGCTGCTAGCCCGGTCATAAATGAAGATAGTTCTGTGACTTTTAATTACATCGGTGATGGCAGTACTTCATCTGTAAAAGTCGCGGGAGAATTTACAAGCTGGGAAACCAATGCGTTAGAGCTGATAAAAGGCAAAGATAATATCTGGTCAACCACTAAAGCGGTCCCGTCAGGTGTTTATGCCTATAAATTAATTGTTGATGGGGCATGGATGCTTGATCCCCTTAATGAAGCTGTCTTAAAAGGAGGGTATGGGGAGGACAGCAAGCTCGTCGTACCAGGCTTGGGGCTCACACTTCCAGCAGAGGTTCAAGCTGGTGATCAACTTGATTTAAAAGCTAGCTTCTTAAATAACGAAGGAAAAACGGTAGAGGTTACTCCTACTTGGTCCCTTAAAGAAGAGGTACAAGGAATTTCAGTCGAGGGATCTTCCTTGAATATTGCAAATGACGTGGCTGCAGATGTCACATTTACAGTTATGGCAAAATATCAAGGCTATGAGGTAGAGAAAACGATAACCGTGCTTGAGAATTTAAACACGTTCACGATTAATTATTTCCGCTATGATGGTGAGCAAAACTATTGGGATATGTGGATGTGGGACGAAGGAACGGAAGGAGCGGCCTATCCATTTACGAGTACTACGGTGGATGGATTTGCTCAAGCAACCTATAAATTTAAAAACAAAAAAATTAATGTAATTACACGACCAGGAAGCTGGTCTGACCAAGAACCGACAAGAATGATTGAGATTTCTGAGGATGAAAATAACGTTGAAGCATGGGTGATTCAAGGGGTAGATGAAGTCTTTTATCGTAAAGAGGACGCGGATATATCCCAACGTATTCAATCAGCTATGATGGATAATGAAAATCAAATTGTCGCCATTACCACTCATCCAGTGGCAGATGAGGATCTAGCGACTTTCAAGCTTTACGATGTGACAGCAGATCAAGAAGTCGCCACAACGGCTACAAAGGTAACCGATAATAAACTAGTAATCACGCTTAAGGGGGAAGCTTCAGTTAATGTGCGTCATGAATATGAAGTAGGTGGAACGGGTTTTGCCGCAGCGGCCGTAACCATGCGCGAAATCTTAAATGCACCAAAACACTTCTATAACGGCGAAGATCTAGGGCTAACCTACTCTTCCCCAGCTAGCACATTTAAAGTATGGGCACCTACAGCTACTAAGGTTTCGCTTGCTCTCTATCCTAATCAGGGAATCTATAATGAAGCAGGTATTGTAACTGATCACTCGGGTGGAACGGAAGTGGCAATGACACGTAGTGACCAAGGTGTCTGGGCGCATACGGTCGATCAAAATCTCTCCGGTCAATTCTATCTATATAAAGTAGAATTTGCCGATGGGACAACGAATTATGCGGTAGATCCTTATGCTCAGGCAGTATCAGCAAATGGTCAACGAACAGCCATTATTAATCTAGAAAGTACCGATCCGAAAGCTTGGTCCGAAGAGAAACCGCCTCTGTTAAACCCAACAGATCATATTTTATATGAATTACATGTGCGTGACTTTTCGATGGATGATAATTCTGGAATGACTAATAAAGGAAAGTTCAAAGCGTTTACTGAAACGGGTACGACTACACCAGGAGGAGCCAAATCTGGTGTCGACCATCTCTCTGCTCTAGGTGTGACAACGGTTCATCTATTACCTTCTTATGATTTTAAGACCGTCGATGAATTGACGGTAGATGATCCGACGTCTAATAAACCGAAATTTAATTGGGGATATGACCCACAAAATTATAATGTACCAGAAGGATCTTATTCAACGGATCCGAATGATCCAGGGGTACGGATTACCGAATTCAAAGAAATGGTTCAAGCGCTACATGATCAAGGGATACGAGTTGTCATGGATGTTGTCTACAACCATACATTCGAAGTTCCGAACGGTCCGTTTAATAAAATCGTTCCAGGTTACTTTTACCGGACAACGGATACAGGCAATCTTGCGAATGGCTCAGGAGTTGGGAATGAAATTGCTTCTGAGCGGCCAATGGTACGAAAATATATTAAAGATTCAGTTCGATACTGGGCGGAAGAATATAATGTCGATGGATTCCGGTTTGACTTAATGGGCTTGATTGATGTGAACACGATGTCACAGCTAACAAAAGAGCTTCAAGAAGAAGTCGATTCTTCCATATTAATATATGGTGAACCATGGCAAGCGGGAGGATCGCCGTTAGCTGGAAATCTCCAAACATTAAAAGGTACGCAAAAGGATCAAGGATTTGCTGTCTTTAATGACAATTTCCGAGGAGCCATTAAAGGTGGAAGTGATGATGCTTCAAAAGGATTTGCCACTGGTCAACCAGGGACAGAAGCTAATGTTGTCACAGGTGTGAAAGGTGCAATCGATGACTTTACGAATGGTCCGACTGAAACCATCAACTATGTTACGGCCCACGATAATTTGAATTTATGGGACAAGATCATTAAAACGCAAGGATTAGAAGATGAAGAAGGCTTTCTTCAAATCTTAAACGGGGAGCTGCAAGGTGAAGATGCTATTGCCTACTCTTCTGTGAAACAAGCAGTGGAAGAGAAGACTAAGTCTCATCATGCGATCGACCCAAGCAATGTTCTCGCAAATGAAACCGTTCAGCGTTCACTTCTTGCTAATGGGATTGTACTTACTTCTCAAGGTATTCCGTTTATCCATGCGGGGGATGAATTACTACGAACGAAATTTGGCGATCACAACTCATACAAGAGTCCCGATAGTATAAATCAAATTCGATGGGAAGAAAAAGAAGCATTCAAACCTGTCTATGATTATTACGAAGGACTCATGAAGCTTCGTCAAAACCATCCAGCTTTTCGGATGACAACGAAAGAAGCAGTTGCCGCTAATTTAGCGGTGTTTAAGCAAGAAGGAAATGTAGTGGCCTTTAAGCTGAAGAATTATGCAAACTATGACAAATGGAAGAATATTGTCGTGATTTACAATGGAAATGATGCTTCGGTAGACATTCCTTTAAGTGGGGAATGGAATGTGGTAGTCGATCAAAAGCAAGCAGGAATAGATGTAATCCGAACTGTTAGCGACACTGTCACAGTCGCACCCCTTTCCATGATGGTGTTATATGATGAAGCGAATGACTATGATTCTGTTGTAACATCCATTGAAGTCAACCCACCAGAACTTGGCTTAGAGCCTGAAGGTGTGCGCACACTTAGTGTTGTTGTAAAAGACCAAAATGGACGTCCGATGATTGGTGAGGCCATTAATTGGAGTTCTTCAGATGAAAAAGTGGTTAAGGTTGTAGGTGGAAAAGTAACAGCAATTACTAGCGGAAATGCTATAATTACGGCAAAAATTGGTCAGGTAGAAGCAACAGTAAAGGTGACTGTAGGGAAACTGGTTCCTACTACAATTTCCTTAACAGGAGAAACAACGCTCTTTACTTCTCGAACAACTCAGCTAAGCGCTAGTGTAAAAGATCAATTTGCCCAAAGTATGCCAAATGCGGCCATTGAGTGGAGCTCGTCTAATCAAGATGTGGCCTCCGTTGATGAAAATGGAAAAGTGACTGGCAAAACACCTGGAACTGTGAAAATTACGGCAAAAGCAGGCGAAATAACCACATCGATTGAAATGAAAATAGAAAAATACGTCCAACGTTATGTTCAATTTACGTATGAGCGTGAAGATGGAGATTACACCGATTGGAATATATGGACTTGGCAAACAGGTGTGAAGGACGGCGAAGTTCTTTTTGATAATGTCACGGACAAGGGAGCAATCGCTACTTTTGAAGTAGGTCCTGAAACAACTAGCGTAGGCTTTGTTTTAAGAAAAGGACATGATTGGAGTACTGCAACGAAGGATCCGATTGGAACTGATCGTTATATTACCATTCAACCATCTGATAGCGTAACAAAAGTGGAAATCACCAGTGGAGAGGAAGAGTTCCATACGGTTCCAACTGTGAAGGGACCAATTTTAAAGGATGGTGACATTACCTTCTTCTATCGTGATCCAAAACTGTACGAAGAAAATAAGATGGAAACGATAGAAAAAGTTCAGTTACAGATTGATAGTGAAACCAATGAAATGGTTTATAACGAGGCAAATCAATACTTTGAATACACATTAAAGGATGTTGAGGAAGGAACCATCACCTATACTTTTGAAGTGACAGTTGACGGGGAAACAACAACTGTACCAGATCCTTATAATACGAAGGATGGCAAGTCAACAATTACTTATGATCGACCAGATATTACGCTAACACCGACTGTCAAGCCAAGTGCGATTTCATATAACGAAAATGCAGTGGTTACGGTTAAAGTGGATAAACCAAAAGATGTTAACATTCAAGAGATGTCTATCGATTTACGTGCGGTGGATGGTCCGGAGAAAGTGTATATAGATCCTTCTTTGAACAAACAAACAATATTTGTCCAAGATACAGTGGCAGCTGGAACAAAGAAACTACCAATTACGGCACTGGATGAGTTTGGTAACGAACATAAATCAGTAGTATCCGTTGAAGTTAAGGCTCGCCAATATGTGGGAGATGCTGATTTTGATTGGGACGAGGCACGAATTTATTTCATGCTGACTGATCGTTTTGAAAATGGCGATACCACGAATGATGATCCTAATGGAGAAAACTATGATACTACACACTCTGAAACCTATCATGGTGGTGATTTTCAAGGGGTGATTGACCGTCTCGATTATTTAGAAGAGCTCGGTGTGAATACTGTGTGGATTACTCCAGTCGTCGATAATATTGATTGGGACCTGCGCTGGAATAAACAAGGAAATCAATTTGGCTATCATGGTTATTGGGCAAAAGATTTTACGACACTTGATGAGCATTTGGGTGACCTAAATACGTTCAAAGAGTTAATTAATTCCGCCCATGACCGTGGGATCAAGATCATGGTAGATGTTGTGCTAAATCATGCTGGATATGGATTAAAGCAAGATGATCCTTCCAATGAATTAGCTATTCCGAATTATCCAAGTGATGAAAATCGTGCTCGTTTTATGGATATGTTCCGTAATGGTGGTACTGACGTTGTTCAAGGCGAGTTGGCAGGACTTCCCGATTTTAAAACAGAAGAGAAAGCGGTCCGTGATCAGCTTATTCAATGGCAAGTTGATTGGTTAGAGAAAGCGCGAACAGACCGCGGCGATACAATTGATTTCTTCCGAGTAGATACGGTGAAGCATGTAGAAAATACTACGTGGAAAGCACTCAAAAATGCTTTAACTGAACAAAAACCAGACTTTAAGATGATTGGTGAGCATTATGGTGCGAGTGTGAACCAAACAGGTGGTTATCTAGAAAGTGGTCAAATGGATTCACTATTAGACTTCGAATTCAAGTATAAAGCACAAGATTTTGTAAATGGAAACGTAGAGGCTGTAGAGGAGTACCTTGAATATCGTAATGGTCAAATGAACAATACGAAAATGCTCGGACAGTTCTTATCTAGTCACGATGAAGATGGTTTCTTATCCTCCAAGGTCGGAGGAAACGTTGGGAAGCTAAAAGTGGCAGCTGCTCTACAAATTACAGCGAAAGGGCAGCCGGTCATTTATTATGGTGAAGAGCTTGGTCAATCTGGCAACCATGCAGGCAATATGGATGCAGGTGAATTTAACGAGAACCGCGATGATATGCCATGGGAAAAGGTTGAGGGTAATGACTTGCTCGTCCATTACCAAAAATTATTGAATGCACGTAAACAATTATCATCGGTTCTATCAAAAGGAAACCGCACAGATGTTGCAGGAAATAATGAAACAGGTTATATGGTCTTCCAACGTGAACACCAAAAGGAATATGTTTATGTTGGACTTAATACGACCAATAAAAAACAAACCATCACGTTAAACCTTCCAAAAGAAATGGGAGATGAGGTAAAAGATTATTATAGCGGCAAAATGCATAAAGTTGTGGATGGAAAAGTAACTCTGACTTTTCCAAAACGTGATGAAGGTGGAACATTTATTATTGGAATGAAACCAAGAAATATAGTAGAAAGACTGGCTGGTACCGATCGTTATCAAACAGCGATTGAGGTTTCAAAACAAGGTTGGTCATCGGCTGAAACCATTGTCATTGCGAGAGGCGATGACTTCCCAGATGCACTAGCAGGTGCTCCTCTAGCGTATAAATATGACGCTCCTATTCTGTTAACGAATCAGAAGCGATTGAACGAAGATGTGCAAGCAGAGATAAAACGCCTCGGAGCAAAAAAAGTCATCATTCTTGGTGGAAAGTCGGCTGTATCTAAATTTGTAGAATATCAATTAAGAGGACTAGGGTTGAAAATCGACAGGATTTCTGGAAAAGATCGATTTGAAACAGCGGTTAATATAGCCGCTCGATTAGGCGGAGATCCGGAGAAAATCGTAGTGGCAAATGCGTACCACTTTGCCGATGCGCTATCTGTTGCATCCTATGCAGCGCAAAATGGCTATCCAATCGTTCTTTCCGCTAAAGACGTACTACCTGCTTCAACGGCAAAAGCGATAAGTCATAGTGAAGAGGTCATCGTTGTGGGTGGAAAAAATGCGATAAGTGAGCAGATTGTCAAGAGCTTTGATCAAGCGACACGTTATAGTGGAGCAGATCGCTATGAAACGTCGGCGGAAATTGCAAAGAACTTAACGCCGAAAACGGGTCATGCCATTATCGCTACAGGAGAAAATTTTGCTGATGCGCTTGCTGGGTCAGTACTTGCGGCCAAAGAAAAGGCAGAAATACTGCTTGTGAAAAAAGTGGAAGTGCCAAAAGTAATTAATGAGGCGATTGAGATGGATTCAGTTTCAAATTTCTACATTGTCGGTGGGGAAAATGCGGTTAGTGAAGCAGTATCTTCAGCGCTTTTGAAGGATTAATTTTGAAAGGTTGAGCAACTTTAGCCTTTTGAAGACTATGGTTAACGAAGTATAAAAAGATTCCTATCGAACAAATAAGAGAATGCTCTAAATCGGTAACGACTTCCGTTTCCTACCGAAAACAAAGAAAATGTATAGTAATTTGCTTATCAAATTGAAAGTTAATTTGATAGGCTTTTTTATTGAATGTTTATTTGTAGTGCGATTTGTCTATAATATTGCCTATATTATATATACTCACTCGTATACATTAACAAATTAGCCTACAATTTTCGGTGCAAATTATGTTCATAAATTACCGGTAAATAGTAGCTGTCGAAGTTGAAAATCAACCTAAATATCCAAACACAGAACTTGTGAACCTAAAGTTGTCCCTTCGGTCTAGGAAAATCCTTGAACACTATGGAGACTATACTGGGTTAATGGGAGCTCAAGTATTAGAAGAGTTATTTCCGCACTTGCTAGAGGATGAAGGGTGAATTAGTTATAGACAATGTATAAGATTAAATGTCTAGCGACTGCAACAGCCACAGTGTATACGAAAAGAGCCTTAAATAAGGCTCTTCGTCATTTATAGTGATTTTATAGAAAGAAATCAACTCTCTTTTTCTCGAAACCTAAAAACCGGACAAGGGAATGGGTTCAGTTGCGAGCGAAGTATGGCTCTGAGCTGTTACTCATTCTTTTTATTTGAGTGCGAAATCCAGTTTTCCAGCAAGTAGATAGATTATGGCGATCATATTCTTATCTGAACGATACCCACGTGCCTTTCTTTTAGCTGCCTGAAATAAACTATTCGTTCCTTCTAAAAGTCCATTATTTAGCTTGGACTTAAACAAATTGGAGGATGCCGTCATAATGGTTTTGAATCATTTTCGTCACCTCTACCATTGGTTCTAATACATCTAGATGTTGTTTTTCCTCGTTAAATACACAAGTTTCGATATACCACGGTTCTGTATTATGAAAGAGACTATTAATACCTTGGATTTCTACCCTCATTCCGAATCACCTATTAGTTCTACTATTTTAGTAACCAGTATGGACAGAGGCTAATCATTTTAAATAGCGAAGAAGCGTAAATAATTAAAGTGAAAAATGGGTTTTGTGTTAATATTAGGAAAGTGAATTATGAAAATATATACTTAAACTAACGAGCAGGAAAGTAAAAGTTCGTATTGATTGAGGGGATAGGGAAAAATCCTTTCCCTATTTATATTTTTCAAAAAAATGTAACGTTTTACTTTATAATTGGATGAGTTTAATCAGTTATACATTATATACGAAAAACAGATTTATAAATATTTGTTCTATTTATCTGGAGACCGGTTCATTGCTGAGGAATTGACATAAGAAACATTTTTGCAAGCCTTTGAGTCCATTCATCGTTAAAAAGACATAGTAAAATATCAACATGGCTCTTTCAAATTGCCAAATATACTTTTAACAGCTATGTGAAGAAAATAAAGAAAGTCGAAAAGGTTACGGATACATCAACATTTGAAGATGTATTTCCAAATCAGGAAACACCAGAGAGTATCTATGAAAAAAACAAGAATCGATTAATGTGTCAAATGCTATAAAGAAACTAAAAGGACCACATCAAGAAATCATTATCTTGCGTTTTTATAACGAATTGAGTTTTAAAGAAATTGGAGAAATATTTAATCAGTCTGATACATGGGCAAGGGTCAATTTTTATCGAGCTAAAAATAAACTGTCTTCAATTATTTATGGAGGTGAAGAAAATTGAGGGGGAATTGTAATATTATTAAGGATTTAATCCCAATGCATGTAGAAAACCTCGCAAGTGAAGATAGTAACCAATTGATTATGGAGCATCTTCATTCTTGTAAAGACTGTGCAAATTATCATAGAAGTGTTGAAAGGGATTTGCCTAATCATGATTTACATGATGTTGATTCAGAAAAAAGTGACCAAAAGCTGATGAAAGGTATTCAACGTAGAATACATAAAATGAGGTTTATTGCTGTATTAATTGGTATTCTTATTGGAATTTCTATTGCCTTGATGTTCTTTAATATTGCATTAGTATTAGTCGTTTTATGCATAGTTACGATGATTCACTTAATAAAAATAAGAGGAGATAAAGTGAATTTTGAAAACAGAGGGTTCACTATTATGATTTTTGTTTTGAGTTTTATTTCTTTAATTATTTCTTTAAAGCTATTTTGGAACATTGCGATATATGTTGATGATTTTGGTGCCTCCCCAACGACTGTATATGGTGGTGAACTTTGGATATATATGGCATGGTTGCGTTTACCGTTGCTTGCACTTATTACTTTTATCTCTGGAATTAGACTATTTAGTAAATAAAATAAAGGAATGCTGGACTCATCGCGGAAAAAGTGTGATGGTTTGCTCTGCAATCTCTTTTATAGACAAAACATCTTTCTTGGTCCTATTTTCTGTCTGTTTCACCACTTATATGCTTTTAAAGGAAGTCTTTCTATAAAACTCGATAAGGTATTTTCACTTGGAAGAATATTAAAATCTTGGTGTGATCTTCAATTGGGAGGGTTTAAAAATGAATAATAATAAAAAATTCTTAATGTTAATGTTTACAGTGGTGGTAGTTATATTAGCTGCTTGTGGAAAATCATCTGATGAGTCAAGTGCTAGGTTGGAAACCCATTCACAAAATAATAACTCAACTCAAAACACAAGTGACGATTCTTCTAATGAGGATTCAACAGAAAATACCTTAAATACTGACAATACTGATCCGGACACCATCAATAAAGAAAATACTGATACAAACGAAGAAGGATCGTCTACTAATAGTACTGAAGCGAGTCTGAAGAAAGAGTATATCGAAAAATTAAATGATACTAAAAAAGAAACGGAAGAATTAGAAGCAACAGACTCATCCACATACGCCTTAAAAAAAGTGGAAAACGATAGATGGGATATTTGGGATGAATTGTTGAATGAAATTTATGTAGTTTTAGAGGGGCGACTGCCGTCAGAGGAGATGGACCAATTAAGAGAAGAGCAACGGAATTGGCTAGAATACAGAGATGATAGTGCACTGGAAGCATCGCAAAAATATAAAGGCGGTACTCAGGAACACTTAGAATATGTAACTGTGCTAGCAAACCTTACAGAAAGAAGATGCCATGAGTTAGTTGCGGATTATATGAAGTGATTTTCAACAATAACGAGTATTTGGCTTTCCACTTGAGACCATTCACCCGACAACTAGATTCAAGTAGGCTTTTAAGATGCTTGTGAATTACTTTACTTAAACAAAACGGGTGCTTTAGTTGAAGAAGCGATTGAAAATAAACAAAAAAATGGTCTAGTTCATATAACTGGACCATTTTTATATACAAAAAGCACCGCATTTCACGGTGCAATTGTAAGCGCATTTTTTTTTGTGAATTCGAGTTTTACGATAGTTAACTGAACCCGTTACTAAATCGGAGTATCCTCTTTCTTTTTGGTTCTTTTCGAAAGGCTCATTTCGTATACCTTGTTGCTCTTGTCACAAAGAAAAAAAAGGCAGTAGGTTTTTTTCGATTGCTTTCTTCCTTTTTATCTAGAAATGAAGACTTTTTCATTAGGAAAAGAGCACGAAGTCATACAAGTCAAGGGATTCCTTCTTATTCGAAAAGCCACAATCTTTGTGAAAACAGCCTTTCAGAAAGAACGATATGAACTACTGACACCTGATCTATCTGATTGGTGACAGAAGAATTTTTCCGGAAAATTCCTTAATAAAAACGCTTGAAGCTCGCAAATTTTGATTTCCAATAGGAGTTACTTAAGCTAGTAATCTCTACTCCATTATTGCCAGAGTGAATAAATGAATTTTCGCCGATATAGATTCCTACATGTGAAATTCCTGCTTTGTATGTATTTTCGAAGAAAACGAGGTCGCCTGGAACAGGGTCATTTATATAATAAGAACGATTGTAATGAGTTTGAGAACTCCCTCTCGTAACAGAATGTCCTGTTTCCTTAAATACATAGTAGATAAAGCCGCTACAATCAAAACCAGCAGGTGTCGATCCACCCCAAACGTATGGTGTATTCATGAAGGATTTCGCAAAGGAAATAAGATCGTTTGTTGGAGCCGGAGTGGCAGGAGCTTTTTGTTCGCTGCTACCTGAAGTAGATCCAGATACCTTCAATACTTGTCCACTGATAATAAAATGCGAACTTAGATCGTTCCAGGTCATTAGTTGGTTAACAGTTGTGCCAAATTGCTTGGCAATGGCAGAAAGTGTGTCTCCTCTTTGAATAGTATATTGATGAACATTTGTAGGAGTGGCGACTGTTTCTTTTTGGATAGCGGGAGCATTATTTGTAGTCGTTTTTGAAATGACTAAAATTTGTCCAGGGTAGATTAAGTGGTCCTTAATACCGTTTCGTTCCATGAGGGTTGCAAGAGAGATCTGATGCTGTTTTGCTATTGCGCTCAGTGTATCTCCAGATTTAACAGTATATGTATCCGTTGTTATCGATTTTGGCTTAGGCGAAGACTTTGGCTGTGTTTTACTAGCACCATCGACTTCCAATAGTTGCTTCGGATAGATCAGATGATTAGTTAGAGAATTCCATGATTGTAAATTAGAGACGCTTGTTTGATGCTTGTTAGCGATTGACCACAGTGAGTCACCTTTTTGCACCTCGTAGCTCTTTGCTGAAGCCTCATTTGCCATAAAGCTAAACATTGTCGCTGTTGCTAATACAGATAATGCTGTTTTTTTCATGAACCTAACTCCCTTTTCACCAGTTTATAGATTAGTATTGTCCAATTAGTATTCTATCAATGTTTGAGATAGCTAAACATTAAATACTAGTTACAGAATTGCGTCAAAACATGTCAAAATGACTACAAAAAACACATTAATACCATTATTATAAGGCATTTAAACTATATTTGTAGAAATGTTTGGTTATTTTTCAAAAAAATAAAAAAAGTAATAAATAAATGTTATAAGTTTCTAGTTAAATGAGTGAAAATGGGTTATTTGTAATGTAAATCCATATTTATGAATAATTTTCGACATTTTTTGAAAGCGGATACAAAATATTTATGGAAATCACTCTAAATTTACACTTTTATAAAATAAATGATGTATACTATCAGTTGTTGGTGAATTCACCACTAATATAAACCTATAAGGAGGAATATTATGATAATAGGAACTAAGATTCGACAAAAATTAAGCGTTTTCATTGTGTTTACGATGATTTTGAGTTTTTTTGCTACACCTGTATCGCAGCAGGTTTCAGCTGCAGACGATACGTTCGAGGATTTAATTATCTCTGAATATATTGAGGGAGGTAGTTTCAATAAAGCGATCGAGCTTTATAACGGAACGGGTAATTCTATCGACCTAGCAGACTACTCATTAGAGTTATATAGTGGTGGTGAGTCAAAGGATAAGGTTTTAACTTTATCCGGAACACTGGCTGATGGAGAGGTTTATGTAATAACTCATCCAGACGCAAATCAAGAGATTAAAAATCAATCAGATCTTGAAGATAATTATGTCATTAATTTTAACGGAGATGACCCTCTGGCACTTGAAAAAAATGGAGTAGTTATTGACTCTATTGGACAAACAGGGATTGTGAATGTATTTGCAAAGGATGTAACCTTAGTTCGAAAGGATTCTGTTAAGACAGGTGATGCCGATGCAACAGATGCTTTTGATTCATCCGTTGAATGGGATCATTTTCCTAAAGACACCACTAGCGAATTAGGCTCACATCTAGCAGGTGGAACAACACCGGATCCAGATCCGGAGCCAGTAGAACTTTCCACAATTGCTGATGCTCGTAAAGAAGTGGAAGGAACAACTGTTAAAGTAACAGGTATTGCGACGGCTTCCTTCTCAAATTCAGCAACAAATCTTTTCATTCAAGATGATACTGCAGGTATCATCATTCGTGGAGATATTAGTGCTCAACCAGGTGATGAAGTAGTAGCGGAAGGGAAGTTAAATAGCTACCACGGTATGCAACAAATTGAAGTAACGTCATCAAATTTTGAAATTACAACAGTAAACAAAGGAATTCCTGCTCCAAAGACCCTAATGTCAACGGATCTTACTGCAGACAATGGTGAAACTCATGAAGGAATGTTCGCAGAATTTTCTGATGTGAAAATTGATTCTGTTGACAGCAAAGGAAATTTCACTGCAACTGATAGTTCAGGTACATTTATTGTTAAACCGACAGACTCAGCGTTACTAACTGTTGGTGAAACATACGAAATCCTACGTGGTGTCATTGATTATAACTTTGATGAGTATAAGCTTGTACCACGAAATGGTTCTGATATTATTCAATCGACCTTTTCTGTAACAGCTAACCCTAGTTCTGGAACGGTTGAAGAGGGAACAAAAGTAACACTGCAAACGGAAACAGAAGGTGGAACGATCTATTATACAATGGATGGAAATGATCCAACTTCGGCAAGTACCACATATACAGGCCCCGTTGAAATTACAACGGATGTAACCATTAAGGCTATTGTTGTAAAAGACGGCCAAACGAGTGAAGTAGCTACATTTACCTACACCGTGATTGAATCGGCTGAAGGAGTAAGTATTCATGATATTCAAGGTGCGGGACATACCTCTCCATATGAAGGAATGATGGTTACAAAGGTTGAGGGTGTTGTAACGGCCAAAGTAGGCTCTAATGGTTTTTATATGCAAGAAGTAACACCAGATGAAGATATGGCAACATCTGAAGCAATCTATGTGTATAAGAAAAACAGTTCAGACATTAAAGCAGGCGACAAAGTGGAAGTAAGTGGAGAAGTAAAAGAGTGGAAGGAAGGCGGTTACGATGACGCTAAAGATCTATTAACCACTCAAATTACTGCTTCTGCAATTAATGTACTTTCTTCTAATAATGAAATACCAGCAGCAATCGTCATTGGAGTAGATCGTACTCCTCCTTCAGAAATTATTGAAGATGATAATATGACATCATTTGACCCTGAGACAGATGGATTAGATTTCTATGAAAGTCTTGAAGGAATGTACATTGAAATTCCAGATGCCATGATTACAGGACCAAATAAGTATGATGAAGTACCTGTAGTGGTAAATGTAAGTGATGATCAACTGAACTCAAGAGCAGGCGGAATCATGATTTCACCTGAAGATTACAACCCAGAACGTATGTTGATTGATGTAGACGGTATGAAAGTAAACGTCAAAACAGGTGATATGTTCGACGGTTCTATTTTTGGAAATGTTAGCTATGATTATAGTAACTTTAAAATTCGTCCTACCGGAGACTTCCCTTCTGTCATTGATGGGGGAACGGTACGAGAAGTGACACCTATTGATGGAAAAATAGGAGATTTAACAATCGCTTCTTATAATATTGAGAACTTCCATGCTGGAACTGAGACTGAAAAAGTTGAGAAAATTGCAAAATCGATTGTTACTAATCTTAAAACTCCAGATATTATCGGACTAGTAGAGGTTCAAGATAATAATGGACCAACCGATGATGGGACAACAGATGCCAGTGAATCATATCAGACAATCATTAAAGGCATTGAAGAAGCTGGTGGACCAACGTATAAGTTTACAGATATCGCACCAGTCAACAAAACCGACGGTGGACAGCCTGGTGGGAATATCCGTGTTGGGTTTATCTACAATCCAGATCGAGTAACTTTAGTCGATAAACAAGCAGGAGATGCGGTAACAGCTGTAGATGTGACAAAAGATGGGTTAACTCATAATCCAGGACGTATTGACCCAACAAATGAAGCATTTGCTAGCTCGCGTAAATCACTAGCTGCTGAATTCATGTTCAACGATGAAAGAGTCATTGTTGTAGCGAATCACTTCAATTCCAAGCGCGGAGATGGTGCTATGTTTGGAGCAGATCATCCTGTCGTATTAGGTAGTGAAGAACAACGTGAAAAACAAGCAACGGTGATCAATGAATTTGTAACCGATGTAGTCACAACGGTTGAAGATGCCAATGTAGTTGTATTAGGGGATTTAAATGACTTTGAATTCGCCGCACCTGTCAACACACTTGAAGGTGATGTTTTAACGAATATGATGGAAATGCTTCCTAATGAAGAGCGTTACACTTATATCTATCAAGGAAACTCTCAAGTACTTGATCACATTCTTGTGACAAATAATTTAGCAGATCGAACGATGATAGATTCTGTTAATATTAACGCGGATTTCAGTGAAGAAGATGGTCGAGCAAGCGATCATGATCCAGTTCTTGCTAAGCTTCAATTTAGCAAAGATGTGAATCGTATTTCCGGTGCTGATCGCTATCAAACGGCAATTGAAGTTTCGCAAGCAGGATGGGAAACATCTGATGTCGTCGTGATTGCAAGAGGAGATATGTTCCCAGACGCACTAGCAGGGGCACCACTTGCGTATAAATATGATGCACCTATCCTACTAACACAGCAAGATCATTTAAATAACGAAGTGAAAGCGGAGATTAAACGCTTGGGCGCAAATAAAGTAATTATTCTTGGTGGAAAGTCCGCTATTTCAAATTACGTTGAGTATCAATTAAAGAGTCTTGATGTGAAGGTGGATCGCATTTCAGGAAGCGATCGCTTTGAAACGGCAGCGAATATCGCAGCTAAATTAGGTGGTAATCCTGAAAAAGCAATCCTTGCGAATGCCTATCAATTTGCAGATGCTCTATCTGTAGCGTCTTATGCTGCTCAAAATGGATACCCAATTGTATTATCTGCTCAAGATGAACTTACGAATGCTTCATCTAAAGCGCTGAAAAACATTGACGAAATGATTGTTGTTGGTGGGAAGAATGCAATTAGTGAAAAAGTGTTCAATAGCTTTGATAAAGCCACTCGCTACAGTGGGAAGGATCGTTATGAAACCTCTGCTGAAATTGCTAAGTTTCTAACTCCACAAACTAGAACAGCTGTAATCGCAACAGGTGATGATTTTGCCGATGCACTTGCAGGTTCTGTATTAGCCGCAAATTCAGGAGCGGAAATTCTATTAGTGAAAAAAGAAGAAGTCCCTGAGTCAATTTTAGAAGCGATTGAAATGAATGAGATTTTGAATTTCCGCGTTATTGGCGGTAAAAACGCAATTAGTGAAGATGTACTTAACCAACTCTTGAAGTAAGAAAACATAGAAGGGTGAAAGCACTTTCACCTTTCTATGTAAAAAGCACTAATAATTATTTGTTTTTTGGTAAATTTCTCACAATTATCTATGAATCTACTATATAATTGATATTGAGTGACTCATTACGACAAATTACTACATGTGAAAAGGAAGGGATCAACCAAATGGAAATGAAAAAACCACTTTTTGGAGTTCTAACAACAGCAGCACTAGCAGCTAGTATTTTCGCCGTATCCCCAGCAACACAAGCTGATGCAGCACCTGGAAATTTTGATTTAACTATTATGCATACAAATGACGCTCACGGGCATTTAGATAATGTTGCACGAAGAATTACAGCCATTAAGGATGTTCGTGAGAATCGTGAAAATTCTATTTTACTAGATGCAGGTGATGTCTTCTCAGGCACACTTTACTACAATAAATATAAAGGCTTGGCTAGTGTTCAGTTTATGAATATGGTTGGCTATGATGCGATGGTACCAGGTAATCATGAATTTGATGATGGTCCAAGTGTATTCGCTGATTTTATTAAGAAGACGGAATTCCCAATTATTAGCTCTAACATTGATTACAGTGCCAATACAGATTTAAACCCTCTATTCCAAGACAGCGTTGGTAAACCTGGTGAAGACGGGATGATTTATCCTGCAACAATAATGGATGTAGATGGAGAAAAAGTAGGACTTTTCGGTTTGACAACAGAAGAAACAGTCTTTCTTTCAAGCCCAGGAGATACGATTAAGTTTGAAGACTACTTGAAAAAAGCGGAAGAAACGGTCAAAATGCTTGAAGCAGAAGGAGTTAATAAAATCATAGCTCTTACACATTTAGGGTATAACTATGATGTTACCCTTGGTGAATCTGTGGATGGAATTGACGTTATTGTCGGTGGTCACAGTCATACAAAGCTTGATGATCCATATGTTATCAATGAGGATGCTGAACCAACTATTGTCGTACAAGCCGAAGAATATAGTAAAATTCTTGGTGATCTTCAAGTATCATTTGATACCAATGGCGTCTTGACTTCATGGGATGAAAATTTAATTGATATTAATGAAAAAGATGAGAATGAAAATTATGTGATTGATGCTGACCCTGAAGCTCAAACACTATTAGATGAATTAGCAAAGCCGCTAGAAGAAATGAAAACAACTCTAGTAGGACATTCTGAAGTAGCTTTAGACGGAGAGCGTGGAAGTGTTCGTACAAGTGAAACAAATCTTGGAAACATGATTGCAGACTCTATGCTGGAAAAGGCGAGCAAAAATGGCAACGCAACATTAACGATTCAAAACGGTGGCGGAATTCGTGCCTCGATTGATCAAGGGGATATTACACTAGGTGAAGTGTTAACGACAATGCCGTTTGGAAACACTTTAGTTACCCTTGATTTAACTGGTGCAGAGGTTGTTGAAGCATTGGAGCATGGTGTAAGTGATGTGGAAAATGGAGCCGGTCGTTTCCCTCATGTAGCGGGAATGAAATTCTCCTATGATGCAAGTCTTGAAATTGGAAGTAGAGTTTTAAGTGTACAAGTCATGACTGAAAATGGGTATGAAGACATTGATGTAGATAAAACGTATACGGTCGCAACAAATAACTACATCGCTGGCGGCGGAGATGGCTACGAAGTATTTGGAAAAGCAAAAGAAGCTGGAAAGATGGAAGAATTATTCTTTGTTGATTACCAAGTATTCTTAGAGTATCTTGAAACGCATAAAACAGTCGATCCTAAAGTAGAAGCACGTGTTACGAGCATGAATCGTATTATGGGAGAAACACGCTATGAAACTGCGATTGAAATCTCAAAAGCTGGTTGGACTGAAGCAAGCACGGTTGTAATTGCTCGTGGAGATTCCTTCCCAGATGCACTTGCTGGTGCGCCACTTGCTTACCAATATGATGCACCAATTCTATTAACTGAAAATGGTACATTAAGTAAAGCGGTTAAAGAAGAGATTAAACGTCTAGGTGCAGATAATGTCATCATTCTTGGTGGGACATCTGCGGTTAGTAATTATGTGAAATATCAGCTAGAAGGAATGGATCTTGATGTTGAGCGTATTGGTGGAGACGATCGTTGGGAAACTGCTGCAAACATCGCGGCACGCCTTGGCGGATCACCAGAACAAGCTGTTGTTGTAAACGGTCAAAACTTCCCAGACGCTTTAGCTGTCGCTTCATATGCAGCTCGTCAAGGATTCCCAATCTTATTAACAGATGCAAATATGCTTCCATCTGCAACTAAAAATGCTCTAAAGGGTATTGATAAAACCATTGTTGCTGGTGGGAAAGCAGCAGTGAATAAAGATGTATTCAACATGCTTCCAACGGCAACACGTTATGCAGGAGAAAACCGTTATGGCACTGCGGCAATGATTGCCAAAGACTTAATGCCTTCTCATAATGTGTATGTAGCGACAGGAACAAACTTTGCTGACGCTCTTGCAGGAGCTGTGTTAGCAGCGAAGGACAATGCTTCAATGATGTTGGTGAAGCCAGATATGCTACCAACTGAAATTGAGGATGTACTAGAAATGAATAGTGCTAATCAAATTCAAGTGCTAGGTGGAGAAGGTGCGGTAAGCGAAGACGTATTCAATCGCTTAGCAAAATAATATCTCACTTCTCCTAAAAAAGCTGACAAGTTTTACTTGTCAGCTTTTTGTTCAGTTTAAAAGTTCTTTTCTAAAGGATCTATTCGAATACATTGTAACTATTTTATCTAATTTTAGATGGAATCCTCGATTTTGCTGTTGTTTTCAATCAAGAAGTGACGAAATGATGTCTCGAAACAAAGCGATATCATCGTTTATATACTGTACGAAAAACAAAAGACTTTGCGAAAATAGCCTTATCTCACTTTCCTCATGTCTTAAATAAATTGCTAGATAGGATAGACAAATTAGATGATAATTTCTCAAGTGAAACGAAAAGTTAGGCTTTAGTATTAGTATATGCGAATGCTTAATGATCTCATAGGAGTATTGAAGCGTTTTTGCCCGTTCTTAATTCAATATTTACGAATGATTATTAATAGTTAAAAGTCGTGTATCTATATTTCCATACCTACTATTGATGCCATCGACTTTCTTGAAGCTTTTTCGCCGTTTGGAAATAGGACTGTACAGAGGTGTAACCAATAGCGTAAAATCCATTTTTGGGATCCCAAATATTATAGGAATTTAAACCATTAAAATAAGCATCTTTATAGTTTGACGGAGTATAGTAGGTTCCTTTATATTTCATCTTGTTAAATTCTTGAATAGGAAGATAAAAACGGACAGAGTTGACTTCTCCACTTTCCTGAACCGATTTTAAGGCCAAGCCAGCATTCGCGTGATCAGAATGAGGGTCAAGATATGAGAGGGTATGGTGACTAGCGCTTGGATAAAGCACACTCATTTCCTGAATGATCTTGATAACTTCTTCTTTAGTAATTTGACCATCAGGCAAATCATAAGTATAGGTGTTCTCAAGTTGAATCCCTAATTCATCGACAGAATTCTTGAATTCTTTTACGCGAGCATTCCCAAACTCTTGACGTGTAATAGGATTTTTAGCAGTCGAAACTAATTTTTCATTAATAGAAGTAAAGGAAGAACTAGCTTCCCCTTTTGATAGCAAAACAACCACAACCTCATTTCCTTGGTTTATTTGATGAAGAATGGCGCTTCCTAAACTCAGAACTTCATCATCCGCGTGTGGAGAATAAAATATTGACGTTTTGGGGTTTTGAATTTCTGAGGAGGTACATGCCAGTAAACTAGAAAACAAAAGGAATGATAATGCTGCAAATAGTCTTCTCATCTTAAGCCTCCGATTATTAAGGGTATGAAATGATATTCTAATTGATTCTACCAAAGAATTAGGACCTAGTGTATACTTTCCTAGTAGGGAAATTTCACACTTTTTTCAGAAAGGAACATCTTATGGAAAGTACTCATAAACCATTACATAAAAAAAGAAGAGTCTATTCCCTCGATATGTTAAGAGGGATTATCGTCATCCTATCCGTGTTCTTAAGTAATATTCCTAATGGTATCTATAATTTCACTTATTTTCGCCATGCAGAATGGTATGGAGTCACGCTGATTGATCTTATCCTGCCAATCTTTATAACCATTTTTGGAACGAGTATGGCAATTGCTTATCAGAAGGGTGTCAAATGGTCTAAAATACTAAAAAGAACGGTTCGCCTGATTATATACGGCCTCCTATTCACGATCATTGTGTCATGGAGCGTTGATATTTCGACATTACGCTTTACAGGTGTTCTCCAAATGTTTGCCTTTTTAGGGATAGCTACAGTATTGATAACGAAAATCGTTCAATCCCCTGTAAAGCTGATCCTTATTGCAGTGACACTCACATCTGTTTATGGATTGGGTTTGTTGACCCTAAGTGCTGACTGTAGTGATGACCTACCACAACCGAGCTGTAATGCTCCATATAGTATTGATGAAAATATTTTTGGGAAAGCACATCTATATCATCAGGGAGAAAGAGGCTTTGACCCTGAGGGTTTAGTCACCAGTTTTTCAGCACTTGCAAACGTACTAATTGGGTATGCGATTGGAAAGCTTATCTTGACGAGGAAAGAGACAGGTGCTTGGAAAGAACTAATCAGTTTAGGTGTCATTTTATTGCTTATATCTTTTCTATGGGATCAATTCCTTCCTTTTAATAAACGGATATGGACACCAGCCTTTGGATTACTAGCAGCAAGCTGCACATCTATTATGTTATCCATTTTGTATTTGTTGTTCGATAAGAGAAAGGTGGATGCCAAAGAAACATTCTTGAAACCAGTTGTTTGGTTCCTGGAGGCTTTTGGTCGAAATAGTTTTCTAATCTATTTTGGTAAATTTATTATCGCCTCAGTGTTATTGCATATTACCATTACGGTAGGGCAAGAAGAAAAAGCTCTTTCAAAAATACTATTTCATTCAATTGACTCAGCCGTCCCTTATGCTCAACTAGTTTATGCCATCATTATGCTACTATTTTGGACAGTTATTGCCCTAATAGCTCATAAGAAAAAATGGTATTTCAAGGTGTAATCGAATTGAATGATTCCAAAGAAAAGAAGGTTGATCTGAGAATATGATCAACCTTCTTTTTTGATTAGCGTGGAAGGACAATAATAAATGTTTACTTAATTAGCTCACATTAAGATTCCTCACATCATTGCTCTTTTAGGAAAAATAGACTTTTTAGTAGATATTTAGAAAACGGACCACAATAATAAAATTAAATAATCTATAAAACGTACGTTCTTATTCTTAGGTTAAACGATTTTGTCGTTCGTGATTCAGAATTTGAAAATGAAAATTGAATAGGTTCACGTGCGGAATGTGAGCTCAATGGTGCTTAAGCTTTATTTTATCCTGACCATATTTAATCTAAATTATGGTTTAATTAATTGCTTTATTGAGGAGTCATACAGAACACTTACATATGTCCTTACATATTTTAATAGACAGAAACCGACTTCTTCAGGTGTGAAAGTGAATAATACTTTGAATAACTCTTGGTTGCTAATAGTACCAAATGCATCAATAAAGGAATAGGTCAAATCAAGCTCTAGCTGGCTAGTTATGAAATTAAGTTCAAGTTGAGATGTTTTATCTATAGTAGTTTCATCTACTATTACGCTTTCCTTATATTGAGGAACGAGTTTCTTCACGTCACTACGAATCGTTTGATTAGCTTGTTCCATCACCTTTGTCACACCTTTTAAATGAGGATACTTTGAAGTTGTGAGTAGTTGATGGATAATGCCATGTAATGCTTTAGTAGACTCTACGTGAACCACGATGCTTTCAATTAGATTTTGTTTATATTCTTCTTCAGTAGGAGAACCCTTTAATAATGTGAGCAAATTCTGATTGGCAGTAGTTAAAAGTTGATTGGTATCTAACTTTACAATTAATTTCCTGAATATTTCTGCTATTTCATTTGTTAACGGTGCCATTTCTCTTCCTTCTTCCATAAGTGTATTTTTCTGAATGTTACTATAATTCTACCATTTATTCTTGGTGGTTAGAATATGAATTTAATATTTGTATATTGATATCATGATTGTTTTAAAAAAGCATCCAGATTATTTGTAACAAATAGTATAAAAAATGAGTGAAAAGTAGTAGATTGAAAAATATGACTGAATTTGTTACATAACTGTAAAAATATTACGAAATATAAAGTGATAGAATAGATTTTGTAGAATTATCTCCTAAATAAGTAAATAAGAGCTGTTTTGGCAAGGGTCCTCCTTATTTTTAGAATTACAAAAAAGATAAGGGAAGCTGTAGGGAATAGCGACAGAAGGTAGGTTTTTCTTTTATTATATGTTTCTATCCTTGTAACTTATAGGAAGAAAGACCTCTTAGAAATAGAATAGATAAAAGTTCTAGAAATGAATAATGAAGATTTATTTTTGATTTCAATGCAACTTAGTAGTCAATTGTCTATATTGAATGGTCATTTTAGCCAACAAAAAAGGTGGAGTATGAATGAAAAGTATTAATACCAAATATCGGAAGTCTCTATTTATTGCATATGTCGCGGTAGTTTGTTCAGTCCTATTTATGTTTGGCCCGTCATCTACATCTGCGGAAGAAACACAATTAAAAAGAATCAGTGGAAGTGACAGATATGAAACTTCTGTTGAAATATCCAAACGAGGTTGGTCTAGTGCAGAGACGGTCATTATTGCGGTTGGGAATAATTTTCCTGATGCATTAGCGGGTGCTCCTCTAGCTGAAAAGAATGATGCACCGATTTTATTAATTTCGAAAGACAGAATTCCAGCAAGTGTCAAGGTAGAGATTAAGAGATTAAAGGCGAAGAAAGCGTACATACTCGGTGGGAATGCAGTTATTTCTCCAAATGTAGAAAATCAATTACAAGAATTAGATGTTGATGCGACTAGGGTTGCAGGAGAAAATAGATATGAAACGGCTGCGAAGATCGCTGATTTAGTAGGTGGTACAAAAGCAGTAGTTGCATACGGTAGAGACTTTCCTGATAGTCTGGCAGTTGCTCCTGTTGCTGCTAAACAATCCATGCCAATCTTATTAGTAGAAAAAAACAATGTGCCTGAAGAGACCAAAAAAGCGTTAGCCAATTATGATTCTTCCATTCTAGTAGGTGGTAAGGCTGTTGTGAGTGATAGTGTACTGAACCAATTACCTAGTGCAATTCGTGTTTCGGGTCAAGACCGGTATGAAACAGCTACCAAAATCGTAGAGATGTTTTATTCAGGCACATCTGTAGACAGTACGATTATTGCTACAGGAGAAAGTTTTGCTGATGCGCTAACTGGGTCGGCATTAGCTGCACGTGAAGATTTACCTGTTATGCTTATGCAATCAAATAATGTACCAGCAACAGTGAAGCAAACTGTAGATAAATTAAACATCAAGCATTTTACCGTTATTGGAGGCACGTCTGTTATATCCGAAAGTGCGAATAGCTTGGTAGGATTTGATCGAATTGCTCTTGTTCAATCAGCCAAACAGTTTTTAGGAACTCCCTATAAATGGGGAGGGACGACACCAAGTGGTTTTGATTGTAGTGGGTATTTAAATTATGTTTATGATCTACATGATATTGATTTACCTAGAACAACAAGCGGCATTTGGGATTTTGGAAGTAAAGTAAGCTCTCCATCAATAGGTGATATTGTGATGTTTGAAACGTATAAACCAGGTCCTTCACATGCAGGAATCTATATTGGTGAAAATCAATTTATACACTCTGGCAATAGTGGAGTAGAGATTACTAGTTTAAACAATAGTTATTTTAAACCACGCTATCTTGGCGCGGTGAAAGTAATAGATTGATTTTTTTCTAAAGTTCCTCGGAGAATCACTGATTCTCCGAGGAACTTTTTTATTTTGACATAAGTGTGAATTCTATAAATTGTGGAAGATCGCTTGTGAACGGCGAGGTCTGAATTTCTGCCTTTCTTCGAGAGTTTTCCTCACTTTAAATGTCACTCTACCCCACTATCAGACAATATAAACGAAAAATATTGTTTTTTCTGAAAAAAACACCTCCTTTTGTTGACTAAAGAAGTAACTACTATTAGAATACTAAGTAGAGTTCGAATTTTCCAATTATTAAATTTTGTTGGAAAATAGAGAGTAATTCGAACTAATTCTATTAAACTAAAAAGGGGGAAACAGTATTGACGTTTAAGAAAAAAGTGCTATCGGTCATGGCAAGTGCTACATTAGTAGCTTCTTCATTTGCCGGAGTAGCTACTTACAATCCAGAAAAAGCTGAAGCGGCATTACAAGAAACAAAAAAGTTTAAGGTATCAAATTTCTCAGAAGTAATCGCTTTATCCTTAAGTGAACAAGCTGTTCAAGAGCTTGTAATTGTTGGGGATGGGAAAGTTGATGCGACAAATCAATTAGAAAAATTAGGTGTAGAGGTAAAATCGAACTACAAAAATTATGTGTACCTAGCAGATGTTCCAACTCGCAAGGTTATGGAAGTCCTAAATGTTAAAGGTATTCGGACAGTAGGGTCAAACGCCGAAGTACAGTTAGGAACTGTTAATGAAGAGGAATTACAGGTTGAGGGACAAAATACTGTGAACGAAGATGCTGTTGTTACTCCAGATCAAATTGAAACACATGATTCAACTGGCGTAACGGATTTCCACAATAAGTTTGATGGAAGTGGCACACGTATCGCTGTTATTGATTCTGGTCCAGATCCGGGTCATGAGTCCTTTACAGAAGCACTAGATGAAGCGACTCGTAAATATGGAGATTCTAAGATTGTCGGAGTAAGAGATTATACTATTTCAAGTCGTTTTGCTAATTTTCCGATTGAAGATCGCTATAAAGAGTATTTAAGTGATGGAGCTAATTATCTTTCTGAGGGAGATGTTCTCTTCGATGCAGGTCATAGTGAAGGAGATACTGTAACTGTTGGTGAAACTACATATAACACAACAGGTCTAGATGCTTCAGATGATAAGTTTTATTTTGGTGAAACCTATTTTGAAACAAACCCTTATCCAGAGGGTCACTCTCGATGGACAAATCAAGATTTAAATGCAGATGGAGTAAATGGTAACTCGGACAACTTTGCTGTATTACTTGTAGACGACAAGGTTTACATTGATACAGATATGGACAAAGATTTTACTGATGAAACTGCTTATGCTAATAATGAAGCAGGTTCTTTTGATATTGACGTAACAGATGACGTCCTTGGAGCAAACTTCCGTGTTAATGATATGGAATTAGACTGGTTTGGTGCTGGACTGAAAAAAGTTAATCTATTTACTGATTTTAATGGTCATGGTTCCCATGTTTCTGGAATCGCGGCTGCTAATGGTCCACTTGTTGCCAATGAATACGGCGCAGTAGCTGGAGAAGGTGTGGCTCCTGGAGCAGAACTAGTCGGGATGCGTGTATTCCAAGCTTCTGGTGGAGCTTATACATTTAGTATCCAAAAAGCGATGGTCGATGCTGCTTTACCTGAATCTAAAGGTGGATTTGGCGCTGATGTAGCCAACTTAAGTTTAGGCTCATCTCCAGACTTGAATGATGGATTAGGTTCCTATGGAGAATTAATGAGTGTCTTAAGTGAAGATACTGATATTGTCTTCGTTACATCTGCAGGTAATGCTGGACCAGGTGCTGATACAGTTGGATCTCCTGGTGACGTTGGTCCAATCATTTCAGTAGGTGCACACATCACTTCTGACATGTGGGCAAAGGAATATGGTAATTATCCATATGGAAAAAATGATGATGGAACGGCAAAAGAAGGTGAAGGTTTATGGTACTTCTCGTCTGTAGGACCTAATGAAGCGGGTAATCAAAAACCAGATATCGTAGGACCGGGATCTGCATATGCTGCACATCCAATGCAAAACGGACCTTACGTGGTAATGCAAGGAACAAGCATGTCATCACCTTATGTCGCTGGAGCAGTAGCATTACTCAAATCAGCAGCGATAAAAGATCGTATACCATTTAACTATGAAATTGCACGCGAAGCACTGATTCAAACAGCTAATCACTTAGATGGATATAATCGTGCGCAAGAAGGTGGCGGATTAATTGATGTCCCAGCAGCTTACGAGTATCTTCGTGATAACTTCATTGATGAAGTCAAAGAAGTAGACGTAACTGTGTATCATGGTGAGAAAGTTTCAGGAGGACCAGGACTATATGTTCGAAATAAAGATATCCCTGAAACAGTTGAAGTATTAGTTGAAAATAATACAGATGAAGCTAAGAGTCTTGATGTTTCAGCAACAGGAGACTGGATTAACCCTTCAGTTTCGAAAATTGACCTCGCTGCTGGAAGTAGTAAGACAATCACTGTTGATTATGATTCAGCTTTACTAGAGACGGGTGTAAATGCTGAAACATTAGTATTTGATGATGCATCAACGCCTTATGTCGAAGCTAGGTCAGCTCAAACTATTATAACAGGTCATGAATTTAACAAAGAGAATAATTTCCGATTCCGTGAAAACGGGGAAGTTCAAGCTTCAAAAACAAAAGGCTATACATTTGAGGTAACTCCAGGCGTAAGTGAGCTACGCTTCTCCTTAAATGCACTAAGTAAAAACGATGAATATCAAGGTCGAGTACGTATGATCGTCTTTGATCCAGATGGTGTTGAGGTAAGTGAATTCCAAGGCTACGCAGGTTATAGTGGTCTAGATGTAGAAGATAATGTATTTACATCACCTAAGCCAGGTGTTTGGGAAGTTCATGTCTACGCATCAACTGCACCAATGGAAGGAAAAGAATTGAACAAATTCCAGCTTGAAGCAGTTGTTCAAGACGTTGTTGCTGAGCCGGGTATGATAGACCTTGGTTTAGTAGCACCAAGCAGCGAGAAAATGGAATCTGTGACTTTCACAAGCTATCTATCTTCTGCAAGAGATGTCAAGGTCGTTGGAGCTCCATTCAGCACACCTAAAACATCTACTGATAGAGTAGAAGTTCCTGGATCTAATCAGTTCTATTTCCAAGAAATTGAAATAAAAAACAATGTTTCATTAGAGATTCAAACATCAAATCCTAAACATGCTGGTGACGATGTAGATTTATTTTTGAAAGATTCAGATGGGAATGATGTTGCATCCTCTGCTGGAGCTACATCTGATGAAATGATTTCCCTAACAGGTCTTGCTGATGGTACGTACACAATTGCAATCGAAGGATTTGCTACTACTGATCCAACAACTATGCTAGACCTTACAATTAGCGAATTTGGAGTACCATCTCCAGGTGAAGCTGGCGAAGGTATGGTTGAGGTTGATAAGGATGATGCAGGTACTCACAAGCTTAGTGTTGGAAAATCCGTAACTGCAGATGTCAAAATTACTACTCCATCTGAAAGCATGAGTTCTATTGCCGCCGTTTACTTAGTCGATGCTAATACAGATGAAGTTTTATCTCTATTACCTGTAAAAGTTACTGGTGATATGGTTTCAGAAATCGCTGGTGCAGATCGTGTTGGTACAGCAATTGGAGTTTCAACGGACTTGCATCCAGACGGGTTTGCAGAAGATCATGAATATAAGACAGTAATCCTGTCTACGGGATATAACTTCCCAGATTCATTATCAGCTGGACCTTTAGCAGCTGCGATCGATGCCCCAATTTTACCTGTTGGTAATGATGGAATGCTATCAAAAGAAGTGCTTGCTGAAATCGAGCGATTAGGTGCTGAGAATGTCTACATTTTAGGTGGAAAAGGTGTCGTTTCTCCAGATGTAGTGAAGCAATTAAAAGAAATTGACATCGCAGATTCTGATGTCAAACGTTTAGAAACAGAAGGAATGGGCGATCGTTATGGAACCAACTTAGCGGTTGTTGCAGAACTTCAAGATCTAGGATTCAAAGGAAATGGTGTATTCGTAGCAACTGGTAAGAACTTTGCAGATGCTCTAAGTGCTGCTGCTATTGCTGGAGCGAACGAAATGCCAATCGTCCTAACTAATGGTGAGTTATCAGATGAAGCGAAAGCTATCCTTGAAAATGAAAAAGTATATGTTCTTGGTGGTAAAAACGCTGTGGCAGAAAGTGTTGTACAATCTGCGAAAGAAGTAGCAGTTAATGTGAAACGTCTGTCAGGTGTGAATCGCTATGGCACATTAACCGCAATCCTAGGTGAATTTGCCTCTGGAACAGACTCGTTATATGTAGCGAGTGGTTCAAACTTCCCGGATGCTCTATCAGCTGCTCCACTAGTTACGGCAAATGATGGACTATTATTACTAGTAGATCCGAATGGATTACCAAAAGAAGTCGAAGCATTCTTGACGAAATTTGTTTACACAAATCAAATTTCTTCCATTACTGTCCTTGGTGGTAAAGGTGCAGTAGGTCAAGCTGCTAGAGATGCTCTGCAAGCAAAAGTATCAAAATAAATTGTAGAATGTAAGATTAATAAACCTATCTGCTATTTCATTAGCGGATAGGTTTATTGTTTTCCTAGGTCTTTTTGAAATACTAATTCTTTTCCATTTGGTGAAAGAACGTCATGATGTCAATGGGAAAATGAAAAAGATAGGAAAATGGACTGATATCTCGTTTAATTGTGGTGTATCGGCAGAGGAAAGAGCGTAGCTCCTGTAAAAGCTGTTATTTATTTTTTGTTGGTAATATTATATTTTGCGTAGACACGCCCTTATAGAATTGATTATACTTTAAAAAGAATAGAATATTTGATAGAGGTGAGATTTTGAGAGTCTATAGATTAATAGCCTCTTTGGTTATTCTTATTGGGCTACAAATTAGTTCAATAGAAACGGTCCAAGCGGATCAAAATGATGTTCGTATTGTCGTCAAATATAAAAAAAATGAGAAAAATAGCACTAATCAATTATCCAATCAGGAAGCTTCAAACTTAACAATTGTTTCTGTCCCTGAAAGTAGGGTAGATAGTACGCTAAAGCAATTAAATTATTCAACTAGAGTGGATTTTGCAGAAATAGATCAACTTGTCTATACACAAAATAATTATCCGAATGACTCATTATATTTTCAACAGAAGAAAGACTACCATATTATGAATGTTTTAGAAGCATGGGAGAACTATGAATTAAAAAAGGAAGTAATTGTTGCAGTTGTTGATTCTGGTGTAGATCTTACTCATCCCGACTTGCAGGGCAGATTAATTGATGGGAAAAACTTCATAGATGAATCAGAGGAACCAATGGATTACTATGGTCATGGTACTCATGTGACAGGTCTAGTTGGGGCGATAACTAATAATGAAGAAGGGATTGCTTCAATAGCGAAAAATGTAAAAATAATGCCAATCAAAGTCTTCGATGGTAAGACTACCTATATGTCAACCGTTATTGAAGGAATACGTTATTCGGCGGATAATGGAGCAGACATAATTAATTTAAGCTTAGGTAGTTATAGCAATATGCGTTCATTACAGGAAGCGATCGATTATGCTGTAAACAAAGGATCTTTAGTGGTGGGAGCAGTGGGGAATGACAGTGAACAAGGTGTCCTATATCCTGCAAATTATGCGAATGTACTTGGAGTAGGGAGTATTGATTCGACTACTGTACAAAAATCAACTTTTTCTAATTTTGGTCTAGGTGTAGATGTGTCAGCACCGGGAACCGATATTTATAGTACTTGGATAAATGGTTATCAATCTCTGGGCGGAACAAGTATGTCGACTGCAATTGTGAGCTCTATGGCTGCAATGTTAAAGCAAAATTCCCCGTTTCTTACAGGACTACAACTGAAAGAAATTATTGAAAACTCAACAAAACCGTTACCAGCTGTGAAATTATTAGGCGAAGGCTTGGTTAACGCCGAGTCAGCACTACAATATATTGAAGAAAAAAACCGTTTGTTCGGCGCAACATCTATTGAAACAGCAGCTCAGATAGCTCGAAATGGTTGGTCAGAGCTTAAGAACAAAGAAATCGTAGTCAACGGTGAAAACAAAAATGGGACTTTTTTGATACTGGCTAGTGGCGACGTCTTTGCTGATAGCTTAGCAGTTTCCCCGTTAGCTTCGTTTCTAGATAGCCCCATTTTATTAGTAAAAAACGGGAAGCTAGCTCCGTCAGTCATTTCTGAGGTGGAAAGACTAAACCCAACATATGTACTGGTAGTTGGAGGAGAAAGTGCGATACCTCAAATAGTGGAAAGTGAAATAAATGGTTTAGGAGTAGAAACGAGTAGAATATCGGGAAAGGATCGATATGAAACAGCTGTAGCAATCAATCGAGTGATACCCTACTCAACAAATAAAGCTTTTATTGTTTCAGGTGAAAATTATCCAGATGCCCTTTCTGTAGCAAGCTATAGTGGAAGTAAACAATATCCGATTTTGTTTGTTAAAAAAGGAGAAATTCCTGATATTGTTGAAGCGTATATTAAGGACAACAATATCACGAAAACATATGTGATTGGTGGTAATAATGTAATCTCTGCCTCATTGACTAAAAATCTCCCAGCAGCTTTTCGCATTTTTGGAATGGATCGTTATGAAACAAATTATCAAGTTCATCAAACCTTTTCAAATAATGATAGGCAAACATTGTATTTTGCAACAGGAAGAAATTTTCCAGATGCCTTAACAATAAGTTCGGTAGCTTCTAGGTCGAATAGTCCAGTGATTTTAGTTGATCCGTATAGCGGTAAGACGACGTCCGATAGTGTCCGTTTATTCAATCCTACAGAGAGCTATAGAATATTAGGTGGGCCAGGGGCAATTTCTATTGAAAAAGCCTGGGAAATTGATGAGTTCATGAGATTAGTAGGACAATAGAAGGCAGTTTGTATTGCTATCTGAATATGATTTAGGGTATACCCTAGATAAGATTGAACTAAAAAATTTACTTAAAGACAACTGACTCCATACCTTGTCCAAGTTCATCATTTTGTTTCCTGTCAGATAGACTCTAGAAACTTAGAAAAACATGGAATTATCTAGCTGTGCATTGATTGAAAGTGGTCGCCATTTGGTTGAGTGTATTTCCCAACAGATACAAAAGAATGGTCTGATTTCGTTTATACATTCAATGCAAGATAAATGGAAATCTTTCTAAATCAACAGCTTGTTTAATAAAGCTAAATCAATAAAAAGTATGTTCAAACTATATTTCAAAAAACTCTATCATCCAGTGATAGAGTTTTTTTGAAATAAGTAAGTTGAAATATTGGTGCGAAGAAAGGTGTTTTTAGGCCTAATAGATTAATCAAATTGTTCTATTTTGCACATAATTTTACTGAATTACGTTTTGAATAGAAGGGGAATTTTCAAATGAGGGCGAATTTTTATAGGTTATTTTCATTCACAAGTTGGAGGTACCTAAAGCAGAACATTATTGAAAGTTATCTTAGGACGGAGAAAAGATATTTATTGTTGCTAATTTTAAAAAAAGAATACCAATGAACTATTTTTTTTAGTCGTATCTGACACTAAACTCTTCCAAAGGGTGGATTTTTAACAACCTTTCAAGTGCTAACAGAAGTTGTATATGAATTAGTTTCTATTTTTTTTTAGACATTCATGATAAAATTATATATTGTATCGATCTTCCATCTGAAAGGTGAAAATTAAATTATGAATACTCGTAATGATCATAAACAGAATCGAAAATACAGGAAAAGAAGACTCTTGGTTCGGAGGCTACTTGTGTTATTCTTGCTGGTAATAGTGGCTGTTCCATCTTATATATTTTTTCAGTACCAAAAGGGATTAAAACAAGCAGGGCTATCAGAGGTTTTTTCTGAAGATATTGAAGAGTTTAATGGTCAAAAGGATGATCAAGGTAGAATTAATGTGTTATTGCTAGGAATAGATGCTAGAGGTGAAGAACAAGCAAGAACAGATACTATAATGATTGCTCAATATGATCCAGAAAAGGAAACAGCAAGGACGGTCTCATTAATGAGGGATATTTACGTGGACATTCCAGGGAATGGGAGTTGGAAATTAAATACCGCTTATTTCCTAGGGGGAGCAGAACTATTAAGACAAACGATTAAAGAAAATTTTGATATTGAAGTTCAGTATTATGCACTAATTGACTTTAAAGGGTTCCAAGAAGTGGTTGACGTCTTAGCTCCAGAAGGAATTGAAATGAACGTTGAAAAGAGAATGTCAGAAAAAATTGAAGTCGTTTTGGAACCAGGTACTCAGAAATTAAACGGTGAAGAATTATTGGGATATGCTCGCTTTAGGCAGGACGCAGAGGGAGATTTCGGCAGAGTAAGACGACAACAAGAAGTGATTAATGCATTAAAAGAAGAGTTGATATCAATTAAAGGAGTAGCAAAACTGCCACAATTAGTCGGGAGTATTACACCTTTTATTGAGACAAATATCAGTAGCATGGAAAGAGTAAGCTTAGCGAAAGATTTTATATTAAACCCTGTGGATGAAATTGAATCAATAACGATTCCTATTGAGGGATCGTATTCAAATGAACGGTACGAAGATGCAGGGTTAGTGTTAGATATTGAGTATGAAGAAAACATTGCTGCAATAAAAGCATTTTTAAATGGCGAAGACCCTAACAAAATAGTTGCTGATACCGAAAAAGATGATGAATCGATGAATCAATAGCATAGTGTTCGATTTTAAAAATAAATATATGTTTTAACTAGGCTGTTTTCGCAAAGATTGTGGCTTTTAGCAGGAGTCCTTATTTCGTGATGAAGAATGAGTTTGAGCATCTTTTCGCCTTATTTTTTACTCGGAATGAGGAAAGGCTAGAGTGTTTCTATCCATTTTAATATGCTAGAGCAACAAAGTATGCGAAAACAGCCTAACTAAAAAATCTCCTTTATTCAGGAGATTTTTTTAGTTTTTTGCCTAGTAGGGTACGTATATTTAAAATGTTTAATATCAGAACAAAGCTAGAGTAGCTAATCAATCCAATGGTGGTTTGAAACACGAAAGCAATAGTGCCTTCAAATTTTAACGTAGACCAAATAATCAATCCCATCCCTACTGTGGCAATCAGAATCTTTCCAACTTCACGGAAAGGGAACGAAAGAGGGAAGATCTTTTTCCCTATAAAGGCACTTAGGAATAAAGAGGACATATAGGCTAAAATTGTTGCATACGCAGAACCGACGATCCCGTACTTCGGAATGAAGATAAGATTTAATAAAATATTTAATAATGCAGCAGCTATCACTGGATAAATTTGTAGCTTAGTGTTTTTCCCTAGTTGAAATGCAAGGTCAAAATAAAACATCTTTATTCCTTGTAGTAATATAGC
Source organism: Bacillus sp. 2205SS5-2 (assembly GCF_037024155.1). Taxonomy (NCBI): domain Bacteria; kingdom Bacillati; phylum Bacillota; class Bacilli; order Caryophanales; family Bacillaceae; genus Bacillus; species Bacillus spongicola. The sequence continues at coordinate 22,660 of NZ_JAYKTS010000008.1, read as the reverse complement.
AAATGAGATTAAAGAAAATATGGTTGCTGATTTTCCTAGAAACTCTTTCCCTAATATAATCTGAGTAAAGGGTTCACTCAGTAGAATCATGCCGATAGTTGCTGGAAGAGCAACGAGTAAGAGCATGGCCGTATTTTGATTTAATTGTTTTTGACAGGCTTTTATTCCATCAGTTTCAAGCGCTTTAATGACAAGCGGGTAAGCGGCAAGGTTAATAATCATCATTAATAAAAATAGAATTTGCTTAGCAAGATCGTAAGAAACAGCATAAATTCCAACAGCCCCTTTCGATAAAAACCAACCAATTAAATAGCGATCCGTATTTAAAATAATGGCTTCCATTGAAAGAGCGGCGATAAAGGGAATGGAATAAATGACCACTTCTTTTATCATATTTTTATTGATAATCTTAAAATTGAATAAATGTAGATGTTTAGGGAGAAAGAAGACTACAGATAAAAAATTCCCGAAAAATAGACCTAATATTATTCCTTCTCCACCCAAATTAAACACTTGAATGAATAGTAATGCTAGCCCTAAAGATAAAGTTACTTTTAGGGAAGTCACTAAACCAAAAAGAGTGGAAAGTAATTCAGAGCGCAAATACTCTGTGAATAAGTCAAAAGTACTTTGCATTACCAATAATCCAATACCAAGAAACCACAATAGCGCTAGAGAATGTAATGGCGTATAAACAATAAAAATTCCAGAACCTAGAATAATTGTTAATAGGCCAATCGAAATGAAGGTGGCGGTCATTGAACTGATAAACATCGACTTTTTATTGTCTTCATATTTGGGGTTATAACGGAGAAGTCCTAACCTTAACCAATGGAATAAAGCTGAATTGACAATGGTAACAGCGGCTATTACGAGTGCGTATTCACCGTATTCTTCTGTCGAAAGTAAGCGCGTATATAGGGCGATTCCAATAAAATTAATTATTCCAGGAACGCCCTTTGATAAAAAGTAAATAAAAGTATGCTTAAACATAGTAGATCCTTTCTAAAAGTTGTCTAAATTGGTATGTGTATTTTTTTCATAATAAAAATATTATGTAGGTCGACATTTTCATGTGAATTGAACCTATTAGACGGGGCAGAATTAAACGAAAAAAATTCAACATAAGTGAACAATAATCTTTCTACATAAATAAATGTTCAAAAAAAAAGAGTAACTAATCACTTATTTATTTGATAAAATCTTTCTGTTTGATTCATATTTATATTATGATTAGTATTGTCTAGTTTATTTGTATAGTATATCATAACTCGATATAGTTTTATTAGGTATGGAAGAATATTCGATGGGTTAAGACAAGAAAAAGAAAGGTTGATATATAAGCTATGAAAATACTGTTTTTGGCACCTGCTAACAATGTTCATACAAAAAAGTGGCTTGATTATTATGATTCCATTGGAATTGAAGTTGTCAATATTAGTCTTGCAAACCATAAGGATTCACAAGAAAATTCTTGGACACATATAAAGAGGGTTTACTTAGATTTAGTAGTTCCTCATAAAATAGCCTACTTCTTTACTGTTGGGAAGTTAAACAAGATCATCAAAGACGAAAAACCCGACTTGCTACATTCACACTATGCATCAAGCTATGGTCTTATCGGAGCACTCGCAAACTTTCATCCATACATTTTGTCTGTCTGGGGATCAGATATCTATGATTTTCCTAAGAAAAACTTTATTTCAAAAGGGATACTTGAGTTTGCTCTAAAAAAATCTGACGTGATATGTTCAACGAGCCCTGCTTTAGAAAGAGAGACAAAAAAATATTTAAAAAACTCAAAACCGATGGTCATTACTCCATTCGGTGTCGATATTATGAACTTTAAGCCAAAGGAAAAAAGCCATGAAGTAGTGAATCCTAAATTTAAAATTGGGATTGCAAAAGGTATGGAGCCCAAATATGGAGTGGAATACTTGATAAATGGATTTAAGCTGTTCTTAGACGGTTTGGGGTTGGAAGAAAAAGAAGTTGAATTAGAGATAGCTGGAGATGGACCTTATTTAGAAGAGTATAAACAGCTAACAAATAAATTAGGAATTACTGATAAAGTGAATTTTTTAGGGAGAGTTGATCATGCACAGATCCCTAAATTTATTTCGTCTCTCGATGTGTTTGTTATTCCATCTTTAATTGAGAGTTTTGGAGTAGCGGCTGTTGAAGCCCAGGCGTGTGGGGTTCCTGTGATTGCATCAAATGTAGGAGGGTTACCTGAAGTGGTCAAAGACGGTGTAACAGGCTTCTTAGTACCACCTGAAGATGCACAAAAAATAGCTGAAAAACTTGAATTATTGTATACAAATGAATCCAAAAGAACAGAATTTGGGATAAGTGGAAGAGAACATGTTATCTTAAATTATGACTGGAATGAAAATACAAAACTAATGTCTGATTTATATAAAGAAATCGTGATAGAAAGCGGAGGAGCCCAACATGAAGATACAATTAAGTAATAGAACCCAACTCATACTATTTCTCTTTGTGGTGGGGTTAATGGTATTTAAGCCTTCACCAGGAATGTTACTTGGTGGAGGAGTTGTAAGTTTAATAATAATCTTAGTTGAATTAATTGCAGGATTGGTATTGGTATTATATTTATTCAATCAGAATCAATATCCCAATACACTTGGAGATATAATCAAAGATAATAAAAGAGACTATGTTACAATATTCATTCTTTTTACAATGATGTCTTTGGTCGTTTCAAACACATGGGGAATATTAAAATCACCACAATCCTCATCATTTGTGGATTATTTTGAAATGTATCGTTTTCTGATGTATTTGGTGTTTTATTATGTAGCAAAATATGTAACTATCTCAGGGTTAAAGAAGTTATTAAAACCAACTTTTATTATGATTATTATTGTTGAGTTAATTGCTGTTCTACAACTGTTTAATATCTTTAATTTTAATAATCATATCGGTTTATTATTTATTTTAAATGAGAGACATTATGATATGATATTAAAAATTCACCGAGTCCCAAGTACTTTCTTTAATCCCAATTTATATGGTACTTTTTTAGTCCTTAGTGCAGCACTAGTTCTGGGGTATATATCCTTTAAAGGGAAATTTTCTTGGAAGTCGATTTTTCTATTACTAACGATTTTTATAAGCGTGTACTTGACCACCTCCAGAACTGCAGTATTAACTATTACTGGAATAACAGGGTATTGGATAATTATTAACTCGTTTTTCATTATGAAGTTTTCCATAAAACGTTTCATAAGTAGCCTACTCGTTTTAGTCGTGTTTTTATTAGTCGGCTCCCTATTGATCCCTCAAATACCTTATTTAGATTATGCCTCGAAGCAGATAGCGATGGATCATGAGGTTGTGGACGTTCCGAGAGATTCTACAACTGGAGAGTTAGAAGAAGACGAAAATAATAATGAAAATGAAAATGAAAGTGGCTTAGCAATAAGAAAATTATTTAAGAAACTTGAATCTGTAAGTAGCTTTCAAAAAAGGTTTGAATTCTGGGAAATGAATTTAGAGAAGTTTCTCGAATCGCCAATTGTAGGTAATGGACTTATGGAGAATAACTTTATCACATTTGCTGATAATCAGTATTTATATATACTGGCTCGATACGGTTTGTTAGGTTTTCTAATTTACGGTATTTTCTATATAGGTTCATTCTTCAAAACACTATTTATGCTGAAAAAGGATCTTTCCAAAGACAAAAAATCTATCGCCTTAGCTATAAACCTATCGATTGCAGGGTTTGCCTTTGCGGGTTTAACGTCAGAAGCATTGTTTAATTTACAAACCATCACAATTCTATTTGTCCTATTTGGATTACTTAATAACAAAACGTTAAAAGGCGATATTGAATAACGAAAAAGCTCAGCACACCAGCTGAGCTTTTTTCTTATACTTTTAAAAAGGCTGTTTTCGCGAAAATTGTGGCTTTTCGAATAGGAATATATCCCCTGATTTGTATGACTTCGTGCTCTTTTCCTATTGAAAAATTCTCCATTTCTAAATAAAAAGTAAGAAATCAGTCGAAAAAACCTTACTGCCTGTTTTTTCTTTGTGCAAATAGCAACAGTATACGAAATGAGCCTTAAAAAAGATTATTGTATCCTGCCCAAACTATTCATAATAATGCATTTTATGGGAGAAGTTAGATCGCGTTTCATACAGATTTTGACAGTAGATTTTCAAATTTTCATTCTGTCTATTAAATAATTCTGATTTAGGGCTGTGATGGCTCTTGAGAAATGAATTTCCAATTTAGTGAATCAGGTAATTGAAAACTAACTTCATCAGTATATGTATTTTTTTGTAAATAAATCATAACATGCATAAAATAATAGTGAATATACCTTCAATCATCATCTGAAACGGTTTATGGTTCTTGATAAGGAAAATTATTTTATCCCTCAATAGATGATTTTATGAAAAATGAGATAGGTTAATTAAACCAAAATAATTTCATTATCATCTTGTGTTACACTGAGTATCTCACGATTCCGATAAGATTGATTCTCCAAGTTGTGAAATAATAGTTTTTTATCTGTTTGTGTTATCGATTTGGGAATATAATTTCATGGGATAGCATTTCATATCTACCTAGACAGATTTAAGAAAGAGCAAAATATGATATAATACAAGTGGATTTTTGTAAGTAAAATGATGATGAATCCTCGTGAAGAAGTTTGTTTTCTGTAGGAATAGAATTGTGGGTAGACAGCTTGATGTACACAATTTTCTGTCCATCAAACATATGTGGTCAACTAGATGAGATAGGTTAATTTGAGTCAAGTCCCTATTCGCTATATAATAGAGTTTCAATGTGAAATAAAAGCCATTTTAAAACTAAGAGGTGAATTCATTGAAAGTAAAAAAGGCGATAATCCCTGCAGCGGGCTTGGGAACGAGATTTTTACCAGCAACGAAGGCCCAACCAAAAGAAATGCTACCAATTGTTGATAAACCTACTATTCAATATATTATTGAAGAAGCTGTTTCATCTGGAATTGAAGATATTTTGATTGTTACTGGTCGTGGGAAAAGAGCAATTGAAGATCATTTTGATAAATCGCTTGAACTTGAAGAACTGCTCACAATGAAAGAGAAATATGAGGAATTGGAGCAAATTAAGCAAATAACGAATTTAGCCGATATTCATTATATTCGTCAAAAGGAACCAAGAGGATTAGGACATGCGATATGGTGCGCCCGGAAATTTATTGGTAATGATCCATTCGCCGTCTTACTTGGAGATGATATTGTTGTTTCTGAAAAGCCATGCTTAAAACAGCTAATCGATGAGTTTGAAGACAAACAAGCAAGTATTATCGGTGTACAGGAAGTATTGGGTAAGGAGATCTCCAAGTATGGGGTTATCGACGTCGAAGGCTCCGAATCTAAAGGACCGCTTTATAAAATAAAGGGCCTAGTTGAAAAGCCAAGGTATGAAGATGCTCCTTCCAATATGGCGATTATGGGCAGGTATGTCCTTACTCCAGAAGTTTTGGGAATATTGGAGGATATTGAGCCTGGACAAGGGAATGAAATCCAACTGACAGATGCGCTACAAGAATTGAACCGAATTCAAGAGGTTTATGGTTATTCATTTGAGGGGAAGAGATACGATATCGGCAATAAATATGGCTTTGTACAAGCTACTGTGGAGTTTGCTTTAATGAGGAATGACCTTAATGGCCCATTGAAAAGTTGGCTGAAAGATATTATTTCTGAGTGAGTATTATTAACGTAGAGATTTCGATTGCTATGTAAGTCTTAATTTTCAGCAATTTTGATACATGAGAATTCTTGGTATATTTGATTGAATAAGAATAATATCGAGAAAGAGTCGTTTTAATGTGAGACTTTTTTAAGGCTCTTTTCGTATACACTGTGGCTATTTCATAGATGATAAGCTGATTCGAAAAGCCAAAAACTTTGCGAAAACAGCCTTTTTTAAAGAATTTATTTGGAAAAAGAGAACAGTCGTTAGAAGTTTACAACTCTTGAAATTACGAAATAGTAGGATAAGTGACAATGTTTGGCGAGAAGGCCTTGCTTGAAGTATTAACGTATAAGAATAGCGATAGTCATAGGGGAGTTTGGATTGTGACATGGAAGGAAGTTATGGAATGGTAATAGAAATATTTTTTTGGCTGTTGATTACTCTTTCAGTGTATATCTATATTGGATATCCGATTTTGCTGAAAGTAATCTCACTTTTTATTAAAAAATCTGTGGTGGATAAGTCAGATTTCCAACCAAAAGTAACGCTGTTTATTGCAGCCTACAATGAAGAGAAGGTAATTGCAGGAAAGGTTCAAAATAGTATCGATTTAGATTATCCAAAAGATAAGCTAGAAATAATAGTAGTATCTGATGATTCTTCAGATCAGACAAATGATATTGTGAATTCGTTTGTTGAGAAATATCCAAATGTTAAATTAAACGTTGTGAAAGGGAGACAGGGAAAAACGGCTGCCTTAAACAAATCAGTTCCACTAGCTAGTGGAGATGTATTAGTTTTTTCTGATGCCAACTCTCTATATAATGAAGACGCACTTCATCATCTCGTTAAACACTTCAAGAATGATGAAGTGGGAGGGGTTTGTGGTGAATTAAGACTAATTAATCCAACTAACTCATCTATTGGTGAATCAGAAGGCGCTTACTGGAAGTATGAAAAACTATTAAAAACACTTGAAACTTCTACTGGAACTACAATTGTAGCGAATGGATCTATTTATGCCTTACGAAAAGATTTATTTAAAGAAATGAATCCTAACGTAGGTGATGATATGCAAAACCCGTTAATTATTATTCATCAGAAAAAGCGTTTTGTTTATGAACCAAATGCGATAACTGTTGAAGAAACCTCTCCAAAATCTTCTGAAGAATTTGGTCGCAAAATAAGAATCGTCACACGTAGTTTCACAGGAATTTTGAGCTATAAAAAGATGTTAAATCCCTTTGGGAATTTCGAATTCTTCTATAAATATATGTCTCATAAGCTGCTAAGATGGTTAGTACCATATTATATGATTGCCATTTTTGTTCTGAATTTATTTCTATTAGATCAGCCATTGTATCAAGTGCTGTTTGGTTTGCAAATACTATTTTATTTTCTAGCGCTAGTAGGAAGGGTGTCTAGTAATAAAATCACATACATCCCTTATTACTTCTGTTTAGTTAATTATGCAGCATTGCGAGGAACATTAAGGGCTATCTCAGGGAAGAGACAAGCTACCTGGACGCCGACTAGTAGATAAATCAAAAAGATCTGAATTTGAGCATCTTCAAATTCAGGTCTTTTTGTTTGAATTTTCCTTTACCTTTATGGATTGTAAAAAGTGTGTTAGCATTCTATTACAATCACGTAAATGAGGTATGAGAAAATGGGAAATGTTAAAAAGATTTTTTATTCTATTACACAAGATAAAATGATGGTGCTATCAGCTGTTGGACTTACATTAAAAATCTTTATGTTTTATTTGTTTCTTGGGAAAAATATTCTTGAAGTCAAAAGCTTATTTGTTTCTGTACCAGGTAGCATTTTCGTTTTATTTTCCTTTGCTTTTCTTTTAAAAACTTGGTCTAGAAAAATTTTTGTTATCTCAATAAATATTTTAATGACCTTTTTGATATTGGCCCAGCTATGGTATATTCGTTATTTTGGTACACCGCTTTCTTTTTTTGCACTACTCCAAACTTCGAATCTATCCGGTTTAGGTCCAAGTATTTTCGAACTCATTAAGGTGAGGGATTTTATTTTTATTGTGGATATAATCGTGTTATTGCTAGTGGCAAAGAAGAAGGAGTTTTCGATCAAGAAAAATCATATAGCCTATTTTATCATTTTCTTTCTTGTCGGGATGTCGTTGTTGACGTTTAAACCACTAAAAAATCATTATGTCGATGGTGTTCCATATGCTCAAATATTTAAGATATATGATCGTTATGATTATTTATTAGCATTTAATCCAATTCAATATAGTGCGCTAGATCTGTATATAACTTATAAGAATAATCGATATATTGAGTTAAGTGTCGAAGAAGAGAATGAAATTCTAGAGTGGTTTGCTAATAAAGAAAAATATCGTGAAGATAGACTGTATCTCAATAATAAATATGAAGGTATAGGGAAAGGAAAGAATTTGTTATTTGTCCAAGTAGAATCTTTAGAGAATTGGGTAATAAATAAGGAAATAAAGAATGTACCAATAACACCCAATCTAAATTCTATATTAGAACATAGTGTGTATGCATCGAATTTCTATCCTCAAACAAAAGGTGGAAGAAGCTCTGATGCCGAATTTATTTTAAACACATCTCTTCTACCTGTGAATGAAGGGAGTACTTTTTTCCGCTATCCAAGGAATGAATATACAACTCTTCCAGATCTATTAAAGGAAGAGGGCTACTCTACGTTTGCTTTTCATGGGGATGAGGGAACGTATTGGAATAGACTGGAATCGTATCCATATTTAGGTATTGATGAATATCATTCAATCAAAGATTATTCCGATGGAGAAGAGATTGGGATGGGGCTAAGCGATATAGAGTTCTTCAATCAAACCGTTGATTTTCTTGAAGATGAAGAAGATCCCTATTATGGGTTATTAATTACTTTAACAAGTCATACACCTTTCGAAATGCCATCAGAGCATAAGAGTCTTGAGTTTGATTCTCAATATGAAAAAACTTCTCTTTCAAACTACTTACAGTCGATTAGCTATGCTGATAAAGCGATCGGTAGCTTGTTAGATACTCTTGAAAAGAAAGAGATGCTCGATGATACGTTGATTGTAATTTACGGGGATCACGCTGCTTTTGAAAATAATTACAAACAACAAATCATGAAGGAAAATCCTACGATTGAAGGGGTCGATCAATCAGGTCGAGTTCCATTCATGATATACAATCCGAGCTTAGAACCATTGGAGCTGACCCAAACTACTGGACAGCTGGACATCTATCCCACACTTGCTTATGTCATGGGAATTGAGGAAGAAAAATATGAAAATGTTGTATTAGGACGAAATATGTTAACTACAGCAGATAGTTTTTCAGTTCTTCCTTTGGAAAATAAAATTATATCTGATAGAAAAATGAATCAAGAAAAAATAGATTTTGAAAAAAACGCTCTTCAAATTTCTGATCTTATAATAAGAAGTAATTACTTTAAGAGGGGAAATTAATTAGCGAAACAGCCGATTTTCCATAAGAGGAAATTGGCTGTTTTTTTACATTTTAGTAGAAATTTACGAAAAGATGTCAAAAGAAGCACATATTATGTCGATATACATGATAAAATCAATATGATAAAAAATTTTGGAGGAGAATTGTTATATGAATAAATTTAAGCACCTACTAACGGCCATTGTCTCTGTTGCACTGTTTCTCATCGTCCCTAGTATTATTTCTGCAGAAAAGAACGTTGTAATCGATCCTGGACATGGTGGTTGGGATAGCGGCACAAGTGGATACTCTGGAAAAACTTCTGGGTTCTATGAAAAGCATGCCAACCTAGCAATCTCCTTAAAATTAAAAGAAAAGCTAGAATCAGAAGGATTCAATGTGTTTATGACGAGAACGAACAATGACACATATTTAAGCCTCGAAGACAGAGTGGAGTTAGCAAATAACTTTATTAAAGGAAAAAATGATCAGTCTGTTTTTGTGTCTGTTCACCACAATTCTGTCCCAACAAATATTTATGTAAATGGATTTGAGAGCTATTATTACGATAAATCCGCCGCTTGGGACGCTCAATGGCCACCTGATCCAATTCAAGTTGGTTATGTGAATGAGAGTAAGCGATTAGCTAATTCAGTGCATCCTAGTGTTATCAATCTATTAAAGCTAAATGATAAAGGTGTCCGTAATTATGAGCCTTTTTATGTGATAAGAAACACCCAAATGCCATCAGTATTAGTAGAAATGGGATTTATGTCCAATCCTACTGAAGAAGCACTTATTAAGACTAACTCATTTCAGACTAATGCAGCAGAAGCTTTGAAAAGAGGAGTCGTGGATTATTTCAAGGTATTTGAAGTTTATTCTACTTCAAATGAACACTTAAAAACCTTCAGTACTGAAGAAGAAGCTGTCAAATATTCAAAAACAAAGAATAACACGTATGTATTTGATAAATTTCAACAGAAAAAAGTATTTTTCAATACAAAAGAATATAGTGTTTTTCAAAAATCTAATGATGAAGTAAAAACATTCTTCGATAAGGAAGAAGCAATCACCTATGCTGAAAGCGTTGAAGATTCACGGGTTGTAGACCTTGAACTTGATAGTATTCTATGGTCGAATTATCTCCCCAAAAAATATAGTGTTCAAAGAGAAACAGGAACAACATTAAACTCATTTTATGACCTTAATACGGCTATTCTCTATGCACAAGAAAAAGAGTATCCTACAAAAATAATGGATATTGATCTTGTTGATGTACTTTGGACGAATATTTCCGGACTCAAAGTAACTAGAGAAATCAAGGAAACGGCTTTAGTTGGAGACGACCGCATTCAAACAGCAATAAAAGTCTCTCAAAAGTTATATCCAGAAGGTTTTAAAAGTGATAAAAAGAAGAAAATAGTTGTACTCACGACTGCTTACCAATTTGCAGACGCTTTGTCTGTTGGTCCATTAGCTGCACAGCTAGACAATGCCCCGATATTGTTAACAAATGAATCTTATTTAAATTCAGAAGTGGAACAAGAAATTAAGAGACTTGACGCGGATTCAATCACTATCATTGGTGGTAATAAGGCCATCTCGCAAGATACAGAGAAAAAATTAGAGAATATGGGATTAGATGTCACGAGGTTAGGAGCAAAAGACCGTTATCAAACCAATATTCTGATCAATGAACAATTAGAAGAAGTAGAGGGTGTTTTTATCGCTTCTGGAACGAATTTCGCAGATGCTCTTGGAGTTGCTCCGATTGCAGCTGCTAATAACTGGGCGATTCTATTGACTGATAAAAATCACATGAACGAGGACGCTTTGAAATTTATTTCGGGGAAACAAGTTAAAGTACTTGGTGGGGAGAGTGCTATCTCAGCCTCTGTTGAAAAAGCTATCAAGCAACAAATTGGATCAACGAAAGTAGAACGATTAGCTGGGAAAGACCGTTATCAAACGCTGGCTACTATTTTAAGAGAGTTTAGTAGTGTGCTGGATTCTAGTCAGCTGGCTGTTTCTACAGGAACGAATTTCCCAGATGCCTTAACTGCTTCAGCGTTATCAGTAAAATCGGGTTCTCTTCTAATTCTTGTTGGGAATGAAATAAATCCGCATATCTATGATTTTATTTTAGACTACCGACCAACGAATAATGTTAGTGAAGTAATTAAAGTTGGTGGAATTGTCGACCAACATATTATAGAAAAAATGAAAAATGTGTTGTATTAAGGAGGAACATTTGTGAGAATTCAAAACAAAATGAGATTATCGTTCATCCTTAGTTTCAGTTTTATCTTGTTGGTTGCTTGTAATTCAGATGATTCGGCGAAGGATTCTCTTGAAAAAGAAGGCGAGACGACACAAGTAGAAGATAATGAAGTTAATAAGGAACCAGAAAATAAACCAGTTGAATTAGATGATGAAGGGAATCAAAACGCGTTAGCAACTTTAAAGCCCACAGAAAATATAATAAAAACCTTTAATCAAAATGATGAGTATACATTGACAGAAAGCATTGTGGATATGAATGATACCTACATTCAGAGAGTCTTTGAAATTGGCGATATGGTCACATTACAAGTTCTTAAATGGAATGAGGATATCATTCAAGTAGTGTATGAAGAAAGTGATCCTGAGTCTCCAAGAGAAAGTATCTTACATGACTTTACCTCTAATAAAGAGATGCATCCAATAGTAGATATCACTCATAAAGGAACCGGGGACTCTCCTATATGGGAAATTGTAAGTGAAGATGAAACAATTGAAGTACCCTACCAAAAATTCCAAGGGGTGTATAAAGTGAAAAGTACCGTTAGTGCTGGCAGTGGACAGGCGGTCAACACAATCTATTTTGCTCCTGGAATTGGGATGATTAAGGAAGTATTTGAAGAGACGGGTGAGGATGGCTATATTATCGAATCCGTATTAGAAGAAGTAGAGTCGCTGTAGTAGCTATGAATCATTTTATCAAGACATGTAGTAGATAAAGAAAAATATCACCGAATTTATTAAAAGGCTGTTTTCTCATAATTTGTGGTTTAAGGTTTCAGTTGATCATCTATGAAATAGCCTATTAAAAGATAAGAAAAAGTGAAATCTTTAAGGGGATTGAATAGCTCAAGGCGCCACCGGCTAGTGGTCATGACTATGGGTTTATGGGGCGCCTGTGCACTATTCTTGTAAATATTGAGGAGGAATTATGTTGAAAAAAGCTCTCTCGTTAGTCATTTGTTCTATGGTCATCCTTTTGATGCTTTCTCCAAATAACGCTCTTGCGGAAGGTCAGCCAATATCTGTTAAGCTTCATAATTACGTTGGAAACGTATCCAATATTTCTTTCAACATTACCGGGAGTTATCAAGTGGCGGATACCGATGTTTTTATTGAACCTACCGATAATTATTCTGTAAAAGTTGAATCTGGAAAACTGACACTCTATAAAGGTAGCAAAGTTGTGAAAAAGTTTGACCAAAGTCTATCATTGGTTCCGTCGGTTACGAACTCAAGGGATAGCTATGTTACGCTACTAGATAAATACCATACATCCTATTTAGGTGAAGTAGAATTTACAGTAGAATATAAGCAATATGTCAGACCGATTAATCATATTAACCTTGAAGACTACTTAAAAGGGGTTGTACCAGCTGAAATGTATGCTTCATGGGGAAGCAATGGAGGCATGGAGGCGTTAAAGGCACAATCTGTTGCCGCAAGAACCTATGTATTGAGAAAAGGTGCTTGGACGATAGATGATACTCAGTCTAATCAGGTGTATAAAGGATTAAAACAAGGTGCAAATACCTCTGTAGAAATGTATAAGCCCTATACAAACCTTTCAGTGAACGAAACGCAAGGAGAAGTATTAAAGAGTGGTTCAAGTTATGTTAATGCCCTATATTCTTCATCTAATGGAGGGAAAATCCTTTCTAACAAGAATACTTGGGGAACGGATTTAGTCTCCTACTTTCAAACTAAAACAGATCCATATGATCATAAAATATCTCCATTTCTTGACTGGAGCTATACCATTCACAAGCAACAACTAAATCTGGAAGATCTAGATTTAAATAAACCAGAAACTTGGTGGGATCAACAGAAGGAAAAAGATGCTACTATCATTTCAAATATTAAATCTAGATTGAAAAGCAAAAACTATATCAGTGATACGAGCGAAATAAAGATTGTTGATATTACAGAAATTTCTTTTGATAAGCAATCGACAAATTTCTCCTCAAATGATGTATTATCAGGAAAAATCAGTTTTACTTATTTAGAGAAAAATAAGGATGCATATAGTAAAGATGAAGATGGCAAGATTGAACTGAAACAAAAAACAATCAACGATACAGCCTATAATCTTCGCTTTATGATTGGTACATCCATTATGAAAAGTCCATATATTAAGAGCGTTGACAACAAAGATGCTAGCAACGCATTTACAATAAAAGGAGCAGGATTCGGTCATGGGGTTGGTATGAGCCAATATGGGGCTTATCAAATGTCAAAAGAAGGCCATGACTTTGAAAAGATTTTGAATTTTTACTACCCCAAGACAACAGTTACAAGAGAGTTAGATATAAATAATTACTCTCACAGCTTACAAGGTAAAGATCGTTATGAGACGAGTACAAGTGTTTCTAGCTATGGTTGGGAAAATAGATCAAAGGCAGTCATTATTGGAAGAGGAGATTTATCCATCGATGCATTAACGGGTAGCGTCTTGGCAAAAAAATATAACTCTCCTTTATTGTTAACGTCATCTAGTAATCTACCATCAAGCGTTCTGGAAGAATTAAAACGTCTTCAACCAGAGAATGTGTATATTTTAGGTGGTGTATCAGCTGTTAGCTCGAAAGCTGAGAATCAAATAAAAGAGCTCTCCTTTCTTAATGACCAGAACATTGTCCGCGTAAGTGGAGCGGATAGGTACGAAACAGCCGTTAAGGTTGCAAATGAAATTAATAACACTCAGGAAGTATTTGTTGTAACAAAAGATGAAAAATCACCAGATGCTTTATCAATTGCTTCTTATGCAAGTATGATGCAAATTCCTATTCTTTATACGACAAAGGAATCCCTACATGAAAGTGTTTCTTCATATATTCAAAAGCATGATATTAATAAAGTGAACATCATTGGCGGCACATCGGCTGTTTCTGCCAATGTTGAGAATCAATTGAAAAAATTGTCTACAGTAGTAACAAGAGTGTCTGGAAAAGACCGCTATGAGACAAGCATGGAGATTGCTGATCAATATAGTCAAATTTTTGAAGGGAATACGCTGTTCTTTGCCCGGGGAGAAGTCTTCATTGATGCCTTACCAGCGTCTTCTCTAGCTGCAACGATGAAGTCTCCACTAATTTTAACCCAAAAGGATCAGTTACCAAGTAGTGTAGAGTCCTGGTTAAATAAAAGATCGACTCTTCCTGATGTATATTTCTTGGGTGGATCTGGAGCCATTTCAAACGAAGTACGTGAAAATGTAATGAGTGTCTTAACAAAGTAAGCAAAAAGCAGTTAGTCCTTTGGACTAACTGCTTTTTTTCAATAGGCTGTTTTCGCAAAGATAGTGGCTTTTCGAATTAGCCCCCAATTTGTGATGAAGATTGACTTCGGGCATCTTCTCGCATCATTTTTAACCCGAAATGAGGAAAAAAAGAGTGTTTCCCTCCTTTTTTGCATGCTACAGCAACAAAGTATGCGAAAACAGCTTTTCGTAAAGTTTGTTGCTTATTTTAGGAGTATATAAACCGTTTAAAATAAAAGTTTGGAATCGGCTTGTCGTATTTACTTGAACGAATTGGCTGAAAAATGGATAATTCCATTCAATCATGAATTGAACAGCAACAATTCATACTAGAAACCACTAGGCGCAACCACCGCCGCCGTCTACGATAAAAAAGCAATTGATAGTCTAGGTAGTCGATTAAGCCTGTTTTATTTGAGCCAAACTAACTAATTTAGCGTTGCCTAAAATAGTTCTATTTCGTACAAAAAACCAATATAAAAGAGAAAAAGCCTTGGATAATCAAGGCTTTTCTACTAATCTATTATTGTATTTAGACAGACGACTGGTTATCTTTCACGAATTTTCTTCATTGTGTTGATTAACGGTTTATGCTTCCCAATAAGTCCTACTATTTCGGCTGTTAATTGAATTATAACAACTAACACACCGATAAAGAGAACTGCGCCCCATAAGGTAGATCGGGAGAAAAGAATCGCACATAATCCGAAAAATGCACCAATTGCGTAAATAATTAATACCGTTTCTTTATGAGAAAATCCTAGTTCTAATAAGCGATGATGCAGATGCGATTTATCAGGTGCAGAAATTTTTTGTTTATTTAGTATGCGTCTAATGATCGCAAAGAAAGTATCAAAAATAGGTATTGCCAAAATAATGATTGGTACAATTAAACTGAAAATCGTCACACTTTTATACAAGCCTAAAAGCGAGATAATCGAGATACAGTAACCTAAAAATAAGGCGCCAGTGTCCCCCATGAATATTTTTGCAGGGTGAAAATTAAAGAATAGAAATCCAATCGTACTACCGATTAGTATAATAGTTAGCGCTACAACGATATACTGACCACTCAAAGCAGCAAGCGTCATAATGGACGTCATGGCTATAACGGAAACACCACCAGCTAGTCCATCTAATCCATCAATGAGGTTTATCGCATTTGTAATTCCTACAATCCAGAAAATCCCGAATAGATAACTGAAATTTCCTAAGTAAATTCGCTCAGAAACAAAGGGCAATGTAATGAAGTCGATTTTAAAATCAGCAAAAACGACAATACAAGCAGCAAGAATTTGCCCGATAAGTTTTGCTTTTGGAGATAAAGTATACTTATCATCAAGGATACCAACAACTAATATGATTCCCCCGCCAAGTATAACTGGCCACAATAAGGGGATTAGTTTATTCAAATAAATTAAACCGGCTGTCGCCCCAATAACAATCGAGAGACCGCCTATTCGTGGCATAAGACTTTTATGAACTTTACGATAATCAGGCTTATCAACAAATCCATATTTAATAGCGAATTTAATTACTAATGGAGTCACTACCAGGGAAACAACCAAGGAAATGGCAAAAGCAAAAATAAAATCACTTAGAGAGTACATTAATTCACCTCTTTTTTCAAATGTTTCTCCACAAGTAAGAATACCAGATATTCTTTGTTTTGCAACTTTTTTTTATGGCAGGGTAGAATGTTTTGAATAAACTAAATATTTACGAATGGGTAGTGCATCTTTAATACTAGACGAACTTCCCTCTGAAAAAGTTACATTCAAATCCAAAATAAGTGGTTTATTTTGATATACCCGTTTCCGGTTAATTGTTAACACGCTATTTATTGTTAAGGCTGTTTTCGCAAAGTTTGCTGCTCCTCGAACCAATCAATAAACGGTGATATCACTTTGTTTTGATGGGAATCAACAGCAAAACGGAGGATAGCATTTGAAATTAGCATAAATAACAACAAGGTACACGAAAAGAGCCAGTGTAAATGAACTACTTTAATAAAGTTCATTGCTGTTCGGTAAGAAATTTTTTCGAAAATGGTTGTTTTTTGTAGCAGTCTTGTATTACAAACAGATGAGTTTCCAGCATCTTTTCGTATGAATTCAGAAGTTCCCCCATTAAAAGGGCTTGATTTTATCTAGATCTAGTTTCTACTGTATTTGTGTAAGTCTTTTGTTTCAATAGGGGTGTTTGTTTAATATCGCCTTCTTCAAAAAAGCACTGTTGGTATTTCCTAGTTGTTAAAAGCAACAATTGGCACATGAAGATTGTTGCTTATTCTTAGTATGGTGAAAAAAATAAATTCTAAAAATTAATTTTTCTCAATGAAGATGTTTTTTCCAATAAACACCTAAATGATGGTGGTTTCATGATAGAGTAATTCACCTGTTTTTAGAAATGCTTGACCATTTGTAATCTCCGTAATCCAATCAATAAAATCCTCTTTAGCCGCTTCTTCGACAAATACCTCTACCTCGACAAGTTCGAAATAATGTATTTCTTTCAATTGATAGCTAGATGTCCTAACTTCATTCTCTACCTTGCCAAGCCAGGAGTAATCTATCTTTACTTTCATAATTTGCGTTAGGCGCCTTTCCACAATCCCAGTCGCATTTAATCCCTCGGTTGTCGCACGTCCATATGCGCGGATCAGGCCACCACCCCCAAGCTTAATTCCCCCAAAGTAACGGGTTACGACAACAACCGTATCTTTGAGATCTCGCTTTTTTAATACTTCAAGCATAGGAACACCCGCTGTGCCACTTGGTTCGCCGTCGTCATTGGCTTTTTGAATCTGATTGCGGTCGCCGATCATATAGGCTGAGCAATTATGACTCGCATTCCAATGTTTTTTCTTAATGCTTTCAATAAATTCTTGGGCAGCATCTTCGGTTTCTGCTCGATCCACATAGGTGATAAATCTAGACTTTTGAATCGTGATTTCATGTTCTCCGTACCCGGCAACTGATAAATAGCTCGCAAGCATTATTTTAACCTCCTGACCTAAGCAAATTTCGTTTAATTTCCTTTCCCTAAATCTTCACAATAAATGAATTATAAGGGAATGTTTGTAATGAATTTTTAATATCCGACAAATTCCGACATGGTATAATAGGTTCAATGCGCTCGTTCCTGTTTTCTACTAGGCTAATCTTGTTTACATAGTTGCTATTTGGTTTTCTATTCGAGTCCATCTTCCTTTTCGGTCATTCCCTTCGATAAATAGGGGAGGAAGCACCGATTTCCTTTCCTATGCCGTTGGAATATCAATACGTAAAACAACAATTTTTGCGGAATTCGTCTCTCTTAAAAGTAAATTTAGGTTCTATTATAGCAAAGAATCTCCCTTCAAAAGAAAAAATAGGATGATTGGCACATATGGATATGGGCAATCTATGTCATATTACCGATTTTTTAGAAAAATCAATTGTTTTTCATTGTCGAACATAGATGAAGAAAGTTTTTCCATGTACAATATGGATAGCACTGTGTAAAGAGGGGAAGCTCATGTCTTTAAAGAAGGTTAATAAAATAGTACTTGATCAAATACTAGAAAAAATGGTCGACACAGTTGGTCAAAGTAAAAATGAAATCTTTCATATAGGTGAGCAATGCCGTCAGGATTACGATTCGTTATCCAATGAACTAAAATATATTCGCGAAATGGTCCATAAAGTCATCGACGAAGGTGACGATTTAGATCAAAAGACTAAACTGGCTCGTAATCGTTTGTCAGAGGTCAGTCGGAATTTCAAGAAATTTTCTGAAAAAGAAGTTCGTGCAGCTTATGAACAGGCACATGATTATCAGATGAAACTAAGCATGAACCGCCACCAAGAGAAAGAGCTTCGTAAGAGACGAGATGAACTTGAACGGCGGTTACAGTCATTAGAAGAAACCATCAACCGAGCGGAGCATCTTGTTTCGCAAATATCAGTAGTGATGAATTACTTGAGCAGTGACCTTAAAGTGATGGGACAGGCGCTTGAGGATGCCAAAATAAAACAAGAATTTGGCTTGAAGATTATTGAAGCACAAGAGGATGAACGGAAGCGTCTTTCTAGGGAAATTCACGATGGTCCAGCACAGATGATGGCGAATGTTCTTATGCGAACGGATCTCGTTGAACGAATATACAGCGAAGAGGGAGCAGATTCCGCTTTACAAGAAATTCGTAATATGAAGCAAATGGTCCGTTCTGCTCTATATGAAGTTCGGCGCATTATTTATGATCTTCGCCCGATGGCGCTGGATGATTTGGGATTGATTCCGACCCTCAAAAAATACCTCTCCACAATCGAAGAGTATCATAAAGAAACGAGTATTCGGTTTCAGAATATGGGCAAAGAGTTACGTCTCGATCAAAAATACGAAGTAGCGTTATTTCGCTTAATCCAAGAATCGGTCCAAAACGCATTAAAACACGCAGAAGCTAGAGAGATAAAAGTAAAAATAGAGATACGACCAGATAAGGTACTCGCTATTATCAAGGATGATGGCAAGGGATTTGATGTGAACCGCAAGAAGGCAAATTCGTTTGGTTTAATGGGAATGAATGAACGAGTAGAACTACTAGAAGGATCATTAACCATTCAATCGATCATTGGTCAGGGCACATCTGTCACCATTACAGTACCTTTGAGTTAAGGTCGCAGGGAGGAAATTAGGTATGGCAATTAATATTGTGATTATTGATGATCATCAGTTATTTCGTGAAGGAGTCAAGCGCATCCTTCAATTTGAACCTTCCTTTAACGTAGTGGCGGAAGGTAGCGATGGTGTTGACGCAGTTCCATTAGTGGAAGAACATCATCCCGATGTCGTATTAATGGATATTAATATGCCAAAGTTAAACGGCGTTGAGGCGACGGCCCAACTATTAACAAACTACCCTGAAGCGAAAATTATTATCCTTTCAATTCATGATGATGAAATGTATGTTTCACATGCGTTGAAAACGGGTGCACTTGGTTATATGTTAAAAGAGATGGATGCTGACACTTTGATTCAAGCTGTCAAGGTTGTGGCTGAAGGTGGCTCTTACATCCATCCAAAGGTGACACATAATCTGATAAATGAATTCCGTCGCTTAGCAAATGAAGAACACACATCGAACACGTATCAACAAATGGAAGTTCGTCGTCCTCTTCATTTACTAACAAAGCGTGAATGTGAAGTGTTACAGCTTTTAGCTGATGGGTGTTCGAACCGGACAATTGGAGAAGAATTGTTTATTTCGGAAAAAACGGTTAAGAACCATGTAAGCAATATTCTTCAAAAAATGAGTGTGAATGATCGTACTCAGGCTGTTGTGACAGCGATTAAAAAAGGCTGGGTTGAAATTCGATAAATAAGCTATAGCGATTCAAAAGACGGAAAGGAAAAAGTCTTTTGAGTCGTTTTTTTGTGCTGAGGCTGTTTTTTTGGATAGAATATTGTTGATCGTGGGCGGCGCCACCGGCTCGAGGTCATAAGCCAATCCGTCCAAAAGGTCAAAGAGCAACCTTTCAGCCGGCTTGTCTTATGCTGGTCGCCGGTTTCGGGCGCCTTGCGCTTTTCTGTGTGTCTAGCTCCAGGCGCCACCGGCTCGAGGTCATAAGCCAATCCGTCCAAAAGGTCAAAGAGCAACCTTTTAGCCGGCTTGTCTTATGCTGGTCGCCGGTTTCGGGCGCCTTGCGCATTTCTGTGTGTCTAGCTCCAGGCGCCACCGGCTCGAGGTCATAAGCCAATCCGTCCAAAAGGTCAAAGAGCAACCTTTCAGCCGGCTCGTCTTATGCTGGTCGCCGGTTTCGGGCGCCTTGCGCTTTTCTTTTTTAAAAGAAGTGTTGAGAGTTGGCTGATTTTTCTCTAAAATGAATAACAGTAGACAAAAGAGAAGGGTGACACTATGAAAAAACAACAATGGAAGACTGTGATGGTAGGGATAAGTATGAGCGCTCTGTTATTGGTAGGCTGCGCAGAAGATGAAAAAGAAAATGTAACGGAACAAGAACAGCAACCAGTTGAAGAAGCAGCACCAAGTACTGGCGGGTTAGGAACGATGCTAGAGGATATTCCTGATTTGACAGAGGCAGAAGTGCCAGCTGAAGAGAAGGAAGAGCTACTAACTGACTTTCAACAGTATATCGACACCTTCAACAACGAAGATGTTGAAGGGTATATGAATACACTATCGAACGAACCGTTAAACTTTAATTATGAAGAACAGAGAACAGTGGTCACGCAAATTTTTGACAGTGTCGATAGTGAAAGAGTGGCTGAAAACGTTAAGATTATTAATTTCCAAGGGGAAAAAGCGGATATCTACGCTGAGCTATCAGCTAAAACCGTTGTTCCTGATACAGAAGAATCAGCAGAACGTTCAGGAAAACAGCTAACGATTATGCATAAAACTGATGATGGTTGGAAGGTAAGCGCGATCTTCTTCCAACCAGATGAAGAGTAGATTTTGAACTGAAAGGTATATCGTTATAGATTAATGAGCGGATGCTTGTCAATGTGATTTGACGCGAACTCCGCTCATTTTTTGATTTAATAATATGCGTGGATATATTTCCAAGGTTTTTTTGTCTAGTTCATTCTACTTGTGCTTCCTCAATTGAGAGAAATTGGTTGGTGTTGATAGTTTTTTCACTTGAAAAGAGTGCAAACGGCAGAGATATGCTATAAAATATAAGCTAGACACAGCGTAGCAATCTCTATCAGATGTAGCTGATAAATTTAAAATATAAGGACGGTTATACTATGAAAACGGCAATTGTTACGGATAGCACGGCGTATATCCCGCAAGAATTGCGCGAACAACTCAACATACATATGATCCCGTTAAGTGTAGTGATTAATGGGGAAACGTATCAAGAAGAGGTCGATCTTTCTGTAAGTGCTTTTTATGAAGAAGTTCGGCAATCGGAAAAGCTTCCGACGACTTCGCAGCCTTCAATTGGTCAATTCGTTGAGCTTTTTGAGCGATTATCAAAGGATTACGATGCTGTTATTTCCATTCACCTATCGAGCGGAATTAGCGGAACGTACCAAGGAGCCGTTGCGGCAGGCAAGATGATCGATGATGTTGACGTTTTCGCTTACGATTCTGAGGTTAGTTGTATGGTTCAAGGCTTCTATGGTCTAGAAGCGGCAACAATGGCAGCAGCAGGGGCAGACCCGGAATCCATCTTAGCCCGATTAGATGAATTGAAATCAACAAGCCGCGCATATTTTATGGTGGATGATTTAACTCATTTGCAACGTGGCGGCCGTTTATCCAGTGCCCAAGCAATCATTGGGAGTCTGTTGCAAGTGAAGCCACTCCTTCATTTTGAAAATAAAGTCATTGTTCCTTTTGAAAAAATTCGCACTCGTAAAAAAGCGATGAAGCGAATTGTAGAATTACTTGAAAAAGATGCGCTTAAAGGGATTCCACTACAAGCGAGCATTATCCATGCCAATCGGTTAGAGGAAGCAGAAATTTGGCAAGCTGAATTAGAAGCTCAGCTCCCGTCCGTAGCCTTTTCGATTAGTCCCTTCGGACCGGTCATCGGCACTCATTTGGGCGAAGGTTCAATGGGACTCGGTTGGATGAAGAGATACGATCGTTAAAAAACTCAACAAGCATTGCTTGTTGAGTTTTTTTGTTGCTAATTTAAAGTGGGTGATATAGATATATCTCACATTTCGAAGGTCAGATCTAGACTTAGCCTATTTTTTTAGATTAAGTTTTTAAAAACGTTTAATTCTTCTATTCAGCCGACAAATTTTCCTTTTTTTCTTCAATTGTCGGCTGTATTTGACATGTCCAGAACGGTCTGGCTGAATTTCACGTTAGTTCTTTACTGATTCTTCCTGTTTCGACACGTATATCGAGGGGTCATACCCGGCTAAACACACAATTCGCTTGGTTTGTTCTTGGATGTTGTCTGGCAGGTACCTCAT